>JBEEGK010000275.1:0-2736 GCA_041166845.1 Acidobacteriaceae bacterium | reverse complement strand
TGTCACTCATACCGAATGGCCCGGCGAAGACTGACGGCATCGCAACAGGAGACGCCGCAGCTGCGGCCATGATTGCTCTGCGCGCGAACGATGGCTCGTCGCCTCCGCAATTCTTTACACCGGGCACGCCTGGTCCGGGTGAATGGCAAGCGACGGCCAGCTGTCCAATTGTGAATGGACTCGCGGCCGGAATCGCATTTCAATGGCAGAACGTAACGCCGTTTGGCATTTCGAGCGCTAATGACTTTCTGCTCGATCCGCCTCCCGCTCTCACGAGCGACGAATATGCCGAGACTTACAACGAAGTCATGAGGGTGGGGAGTCTTAACAGCACGCAACGACCACCAGATCGTGCTAACGTTGCACTTTTTTACGCAGCCACTTCACCAACTCAGGTGTTCAATCAGGTCGCGGAGCAGGTCGCTCTGGAACACCGCCATTCTCTCTCCCAAAATGCGCGTGCCTTAGCGCTGATCAATATGGCGATGAGTGACAGCCTGGTGGCGTCATTCCTCAACAAGTATTTTTACAGGTTTTGGCGCCCTGAAACCGCAATCCATGCGGGCGAGTCGGACGGCAACCCGAAAACTACTGGCGATCCCAACTGGGCCCCCTTCATCGTGACACCGTGCTTTCCCAGCTATCCCTCAAACCACGGCAGTGCAAGCAACAGCGCGGCGACAATACTGAGACGCATCTACGGCGAAGATGGACATTCGATCACGTTGACCAATCCCGCAGTGCCTACCATCGTCCTGCAATACACTTCGTTTGAGCAGATTACCAAGGACATCTCTGACGCGCGTGTATACGGCGGGATACATTTTCGAACCGATCAGGTCGCGGGTGAGCGTTTGGGAAGGGCAGTAGGAAAGGCGGTATATAAGCACAACTTGCGCCCCGTACACTCTGGCGATTAATTCGGCAGTGCGAAAACGACTCCCATTTGTGACATTCGGCGGTTAATCGCCGGTCAAATGGCACAAGTGGGAGATAAAGCTCTTCTCAAACGGCTTTCCGCTCCGATCCGAAAGGCTTTCGCGCTTCTAATGCGGATGACTTTCGCAGGTCCTTGCTGTGTTCTTACGATGCTGCATGGTGTCTTCAATCGCGTTAGAACTCAAGATTGGTCGGCCTAGGCAGATTTGAACTGCCCGATCGTGCTGCAAACATAATCAGTACGGGATCAAGTCGCGCATCACCATCGCCATGCTGCCGTCTTGTTTGAAAGCAATTGCTGATCTTTGCAGTGATGTTGGTCGCGAAACTGAATCTGTTTTGATTTCGTTTTGCTGATGGTGACGCACCATTTCTAGATCGACGCCAGTAATCAGCGTTCGCGCCATAAAAACTTATTCTCCGCACGCTCGTCACTCTGGCCAACTCGAGCAATCACCGGCCCGTTTCGATCTTATTAAACCCGTTGTCAGGCGATGACGTTCTCTTGCCAGCACCCCTAATTTAACCATTTCCGTGTGAGCTGATTTGAGGGTGGTACTGGATTCTATTTGGCAAGCTGATGATTGTCGGTTGATAGCGTCTTGCCGAGTGATTATGCAAGTGCTGCAACAAAGTCAGACGAACAGTTTGCTGCACCGTAGTAAAACTGTAGTAAATCTATGTTCATAACGGTGCATATTGAGTCAGAACCAATCAAGACGTCACTCTCGCAAGTGGTTGGAAAGTATAGTAGAGTAGAAAATTTTCATAACGGTGCAGATTGTGGCAGTGGTCTTGAAAACCGGTGTCTTAGGATTGGCTTTTTTAATTAAGGCCGACGCGACGAATCAAGTCCTTAAAACGGGGATCATTACGAACGGGATCAAAGATAGGGTGCACTTTGAGGAATTGCAAAAGATTTGACTTCTCCTTGAAGGCTTCTTCGAGCCACAAAAATGGCTCGTCGTATTCACCCAAGCCGAGGTAAGCCTTTACGAAAGCGGCAGCGGGAACGTAGCCCGTCTGTTTGCGCCGCTTCAATTCCTCCAGCAGGCGAAGCGCGTCTGCACGGCGTCCAGCCTGGGCGTAAGCGTGGACCAAGAGGCCGACAATAGCCGGGCTGCGATTGGAAGTGGAGACCCCTTTTTCCAGCACTGGGACCGCTTCTTGCGGATGATGATTGGCGATAAGTGCAAAGCCGAGAATCCAAAGAGCGAATGCGTCGTCTGGTCTCACCGCCAGCACACTACGAAGCTCCTGTACTGCGTCGTCATAACGGCGGGCATAAAATAACATCCACGCGAGGTTCGTTCCTGGGACAGCAAGCGGATCGAGCTCGCGGGCCCGACGGCATGACGTCACTGCCTCTTCGGTACGCCCTTGACTTACCAGCCAGCCAGCAAATGCTGAATAGGCCGCCGCGCTGTTTGGGCTCAATTCCAGAGCCCGGCGGTACTCAGCTTCGGCTTCCGCCCAGTGCCACTGTTGCTGCGCCATGTCGGCGAGCAGCACGTGGGCTTCCACCAGTTCCGGATCTAACTCCAGGGCTTTTCGGGCTGCTAGTATCGACTTCGGGCGCTCCCTTTCGGCTACGCCACCGATAAACACGCTAGCGAGATCCGAATAGGCCTCTGCCAGCCCCAAGTAACTGGGTGCAAACGTCGGGTCTTTCCTGATTGCCTCATTGAAGTAACCAATCGTCTCTTCAGTGTTGGTCCTATTGTTGTTTTTAGCGAGGGCAGATCTGCCTTTCAGATAGTTCTCGTAGACTTCTGGCGAGACAGGACGCACGGCTGC
>JBEEGK010000274.1:0-9511 GCA_041166845.1 Acidobacteriaceae bacterium | reverse complement strand
GCTTTCCCGCTGGACTCATGCATGCCCTGAGTGTTCTTCCACCAGAAATAGATCGTCACCAGGATTCCAAATACCGCAGCGAATTGGTTATCGGGAAAATGACGAAATGCATGTCCGGTGTAGCGGGCCATGTCCTGAATAAAACCAGCCAGGTATTGTCCGGCGACAACGGAGCTCAACGGCCCCGTCAGGACATAGTCGAACAGCAATGCAGACACTGAAAACTTCGCCAGCGTATTGCCCATGGCCCGCCTGACCACGCGGTAAACTCCTCCGCGGACGAACATGCTGGTGGACTCGATGTAGAGGGCGCGCACGCAATTCGCAAACAACATCACCGCCAGAATGAACCAGGGTGCGCTCTTGCCAATCACTTTCTCCGCGTCGCCGCCAACGTAATAGGCGGATGATCCAAGGTCAGAAAGGACGATCGCCGCCGCGCGCCAGAATGAAATGAAACTCAGCAGCACCGTGGTAGCGACGAATACCTTTACGGCGGGGCGAGCATTTTGTGTGGGAGTGGACATTGCGACCCGTGCAGCGGGGACAAACTTAAAAATTTAACATAACGAGACGGGATCTGCTTCTCGCGGCTGTATTAAATCATTTTATCGAGGATATGTGGGGAAGTTGGGGCCATGTAAGTACGGGTGATTCGATCATGCCAGCACAACTGGTCTTCATCCAGGAAGCACCAAGCGTATCCCAGGCCGAGTGACAGTGCCGATAAAATGGAAGCCGCAACCCGCCAAATCCGCAATTTGCGCGGAACTGGACTTCCATCAAACAGGCTAAGCCGCAGTCTGGCAGCTTTCAATCCCAAAGTCGAGCCGCAATATATCAGCAACAAATACTGATAGCCGATCCAGAACATCCCGGTTATGACCGCAGTCATGACGGCCGTTTCTTTCAGCATCGGCACAGTTTTTGTAATCCTGAAGAAAATCGATCCGAAGGTCGCAAGCGCCAGCAGCACCACGACGCCATCCGCTGCCGCCGCCCAGAAACGTCGAGACATTCGCGCAGGCTGCAATGGAAGCTCGAATCCAGGACGCTTTTCCTCAGCAGGCATTTCCGCCGGCTCAATCAATATGCCGCCCAATGCCGGTGGCAGCGGCAGTTGCTCTGGAACTTCCAGAATCCGGGGCCGGTCGAACACAGGCTCGGCCAATTCGTCTGCTGGCCTGGATGGAGGGAAGAACGATCGCGGGAACTCTAGAATCCGTCCCGTGATTTCCGCAACTGTAGACTTTCTCGGTTGTATAGGGGCGGGTTCCGCAATCTCCCCGTCCACTTCTTCTACCGTCTTTCTTACCGTTGTCTCGCGAGATTGGGCGGGGCGACTCGAAGAGTCGGAATTTGAAGCGTAATTGGGGGATGGATCGTTGGGTTCAAACTTCAATTTCAAAGACGGATACTTCGGCTTCCTGGGCTGACGACCTTCGTTGTATTTACTCAGTTTGGCCGCTACTTCCCGGCGCCACGAGTCCGGTTCCGAATGCTGCGGTTCGGGGGGAGATAGAGCAAACAGCGGCTCAACAGATTGAGCTTTCTCTGATTGTCCATCTACACGTTCTTCGGCTCTGGTCGAGCGTGGTGCAGGGCTACTGCTCTCCTCAACCACGAAACGGGCTTGCGGAGCCGCATTCAGGCTGGCAGCGAACTGCTGCTCGCTTGCATCGTACTCCTGAGAATCCTCAAACGAGTCAAGCGGACCGTTAGATCGAGCGTCCCCCTTTGGATGGGGCACGCTCGTTTCAACGTCCGGTTCAAATCGCGAAGTCATTTAAGTTTTTAGCTGTTTCTCCGAACGTGTTTCATCCGAAGTTCGATTCGATGTTCGCACTTTGCCTCTCGGGAGGGCGGCGTGCTACCGTCACGAATATCCCAGAGAAGCTTTTTAATGTTGAGGGAGTTCGCGCGCTTCCGATGAAATCCCGCACTCGATTCCTTATCACGGCAGCGTTCGCTTGTCATCTGTTTGCATCTCCGCCGTTAGTTACCAGTCAGTTGCTCACCAGTTCATCAGGGGGCCCTCCGAACCGCGCGGGTGGCGCACGTTCACTTTCATCCTCATCGTTGAAAGAGCAGGACGTAACCATAACGGCCTTGCAGGAGGAAAAAGATGGCCCCATTTATAAACTTCACGGGAAGGCCGAGGTCCATTACGGAATTTACATTCTTCGCGCCGATGACATGACCTATAACTCTGACACCGGCGCTGTGGTTTTGGATGGCCACGTTCTGCTTGAAGGCGGCGCCAACGATGAACATATCGAGGCCAGCCGTGGCACTTACAACGTAGACAGCGAAACCGGGCTCTTCGAAAACGTCCGTGGTGGCATCGGCCTTAGGCTTCGCGGATCGAGGACTCTGCTGACTTCTTCGAATCCGTTTTCATTTACCGGCAAACGCGTGGAGAAAACTGGGCCTGATCATTTTGTGGTTTATGACGGTTCGGTCACAACCTGCGAATTGCCCACTCCGAAATGGCAATTCAATGCTCATAGGGTGGTCGTCGAGGCGGGAAGGAACGCCAGGATCTATCACTCGAGTTTTCGCCTGCACGGCGTACCAGTGCTTTATTTTCCTTTTGCCACCCACCCAGTGGAACGGCTTCCCAGGCAGAGCGGATTTCTGATCCCAAACTTGGGAAACTCTTCCATCAAAGGCACAATCTTGGGCGAATCGGTATTTCTTAAGATCAATCGCAGCATGGACGCCACTGTCGGAGCCGAATACTTCTCTGCACGCGGATGGTCTCCACAGGGCGGATTTCGTGCACGCCCAAGCGAAACCTCCTTCGTAGACCTCAACTACTTCAGCGTGCTTGACCGCCGTCAAGGCGTGAACTATCAGGGTGGCGAGGACGTCCACCTGGTCGCGGAAGGAGCGTTCGCTCATAACTTACGCGGAGTCGCCAATCTGGATTACCTGAGCTCATTCATATTTCGTCTGGCCTTCAACGAGGTCTTTACTCAGGCAGTCAACTCGGAAGTGAAGTCGCGTGCTTTTCTTTCCAATACCAGCAACGGATTCTTTTCCAACCTCTCCGCCGAGCGCTACCAGAACTACGAGAACGACACCCTTCCGCTACAGGTGATCACGATTGTGCACGCGCCCAGTTTTGAATTTTCGGGGGTGGACCATCAGATCGGCCACACTCCTCTCTACTGGTCTTACAACGCGGCGCTGGAAGGTCTTTCGCGCACCGAGCCAGGTTTCAGCACCGCGCCTCTACTCGCGCGCCTCGATTTGAATCCCGCCATAGCTTTGCCGCTGAATTGGCACGGCTGGTCGCTTCGTCCCGAACTTTCGCTGCGAGACACGCTGTATTCGCAAAGACTTATTCCCAGCACCAGTACCGAAGTTACAACTGGGACGGCGATATCGAGCGCAATTTCCCGCAAAGCTCTCGAAGCGTCTATGGATCTTCGGCTCCCAGTGTTGAGCAAGGTTTTCGATGGCCAGCTTTCAGGGCGTAAATGGAAGCACGTCATAGAACCACGCGTCGTTTACAACTACGTGACTGGAGTAAATAATTTTCCCAATATCCTGCGTTTTGATGAGCGCGACATTCTTAGCGACACCAACGAAGTGCAATACAGCATCATCAACCGGCTGTTCTCCAAGCACATATCTTCAAAATCGAAGGACTGTGGGCCTCCGGGGATGCCTTCGCTTTTTATAGGCGGGCCTGCACCACGCGACCGGATTCCATGGGAGCGGCAGGAAGTTGTGAAGGAAGCCTCGTGCGATTCGGGGCCGGAGATAAGAGAGGTCATCGCCTGGGAACTTTCGCAAAAATACTTCTTTGATCCCACTTTCGGCGGTGCGCTGGTTCCGGGGCGGCGCAACGTATTTACAACCACAGCCGATCTCACTGGGATCGCCTTCCTCACCGGTGACCGCCGGCTTTCTCCGCTGGTTTCGCGCTTGCGCATTCAAACCAGCTCGCGGACTGATGTCGAGTGGGATATTGATTACGATTTCCAGCAGAGCCGCATCAACGACAGCACTGCCTTCATTAACTACCGTCTCGGTCCACTCACACTGGGAGGGGGCGACGCCTTTCTTCAGGCTCCGGGGGAAACCCTGGTATCTCCTGCCTTGCTGTCGGGCAAACCATCGCCGGAAATTTTCAATCAGTTCCGGCTATTGCTGGGATACGGTTCTCCTAACAAACGCGGCTTCAGCGGAGCCACGAACATAGGATTTGACGCCAACCTCGGATTTCTTCAATACGCCTCAGCACAGCTTTCCTACAACTGGGACTGTTGCGGAGCCAACGTCGAATATCGCCGCTTCGCGCTGGGCTCAGTGCGCAACGAGAATCAGTTCCGATTCACCTTTGCCCTCGCCAATGTGGGTGCGTTCGGCAACTTGCGGCGACAGGAAAGACTATTCTAGCCGTGAGATAATCAGCTGTATCTCCAAAATAAACTTAACTAAGCACAGGCGGTTCTATTGGTTTGGTTGCAACGCTCTCTCCTAACGCTCTTATTGATTTGCATGGGCTGTTCGGCCCAGTCGTCGCCATCTCCGGAAGTCCTACAGCGAATTGAGCGCCAGGTTCGGGCCCACTATAGTGTTCCTGCCGAAGTGAAAATCGTGATTGGACCCTTGCGGCCGGGCGAGTTTCCCGACTATAACGCTCTGACCATTACTTTCGACGGCGGAGAGAAAAAGCAGAGTTTCGATTTCCTGCTTTCGAAAGACGCGAAGTCTTTAATTCGCCTGACCAAGCTCGACCTCAGCAAAGATCCCTACGCCGAGACGATGAAGAAAATCGATCTAAGCGGGCGGCCCCGTCGCGGAGGTAAAGACGCAAAGGTCGTGATCGTCAATTACGACGACTTCCAGTGCCCCTTCTGTTCCAGTTTGCATCGCACCCTTTTTCCCCAGGTGATGAAGGAATATGGCGACCGGGTAGCATTCGTCTATAAGGATTTTCCGCTATCTGAAATTCATCCCTGGGCGACGCGCGCAGCAGTCAATGCCAGCTGCCTAGCTTCTCAAAATGGCGATGCGTTCTGGGATTTCGCCGACTATATTCATTCAAACCAGTCGGAAGTAAATTCTGAGAAAGGCCGTGACAGTCAGTTCGCTGCACTGGACCGGATTACCATACTGCAGGGCCAGAAGCATAGCGTGGATACGTCCAAGCTTCAGTCTTGCATCAAGGCGCAAAATGACGGCCCCGTGAAGGCCTCCGAAAAAGAGGCGTCTGGCCTGGGAGTAAGCGCCACTCCGACTTTGTTCATCAATGGGCAAGAGGTTGATGGAGCGGTCCCCATCGCGCAACTCCGCGTCATGCTAGACCAGTCTTTGAAAGACGCAGGCGTGGCACCGCCTCAACATCCAACGCCGACAGATCCCCCAGGCCAGAAGGGACCAAAATAATTTGCTCGATCAAGTTTCGAAAGCACGACACGAAAGATTAAGGGACGTTCAACAAATGAGCACGAGATCGCATTTGGGCGCCGCGAGGTTGCTTGCTTTAACGACGGTCAGCATTGTTTTTGCGCTAGCGCTGATGACCGGCTGTGGCACGAAGCAGGCTGGTGGAGAAGTTGCGGCCACCGTAGATGGACGCAAGATTTATCGCTCCGATCTGGAAAAGTATTATCAAAATCAGGCCACGGCATCGCAGCAGCAGCCGGCAGCGGAGCAGGCTACGAACTTGCGACTGAACATTTTGAAGGAACTTATCGAAAACGAAATTCTCATGCGTCGCGCTGAGAAATTGGGTTTGATGGCTACCGACGACGAGGTTGAGCGCAAGTTGAGCGAAATCAAATCTCCGTTTACTGCGGAAGAGTTTGCCTCACGCCTAAAAGACAAAAATATCGGAGCCGACGATTTCAAGCGGGACATTCGCCGCTCGCTCACAGTTGATAAAGTCATTAACAAGGAAGTTACGTCCAAGATCAACATCACCGATCAGGACATCAGTGGCTATTACAACGCGCACAAATCGGAATTCAATTTCATCGAGCCCCAGTATCACCTGAAACAGATATTTGTCACTCCCCTGCCGAATCCACAGGTACGAAATCAAAACAATAAGGCGCAAAACGAAGATCAGGCGCGCAAGAAGATCCAGATGATCTTGAACCGTCTCGAGAGTGGGGACGACTTTGACACGCTAGCGATGAATTACTCGGAGGATGCGGAAACCTCCGGCAATGGCGGCGACTTGGGCTTCACTCCTGAATCTTCTCTAAGTCGAACTGATCCTGCGACTCGAGATCTCGTAATGAAACTCAAGCCGGGAAAGTATAGCTCAATCATTCCCGTGGTCAATCCCATGAGCAAACAGCTGATTGGCTTTCGGATTGTGAAGTTGGTGGCAAAGGAATCAGCGGGGCAGAGAGAGTTCTCGGATCCGCGCGTGCAACAGGCGATTCGCGCCCAATTGCGTGATCACCGCGAACAGTTGCTTAAAGAAGCTTTTTACGAGGTCTTGCGCAACCAGGCCAAGGTTGAGAATTTTTACGCGCAGAAGGTGCTTCAGGACAATGGCGCGGTGGAGAACAGCACCCCGCATTAAGAATCAATCCCACTTCGTTATTCGATGATCGCAAGCGTGTCCCCGGCGTTGACATTCGCACCCTCTGATACAAGAATTTTCTGGGCAACGCCGGCGCGCGGAGATTTGATCTCGTTCTGCATTTTCATGGCTTCCACCACCAGTACACCTCCACCAGCATGCACTGCGTCGCCCTCCGCCACGAGTACCCTAACCACTTTCCCGGGCATGGATGCCAGCAATTTAGCTGGACCATCTTCGATGCCGCTAAGTTTCTTTCGGCTGCGCCACGAACGCGGATCTTGCAACTCGACCGTCCAACAATTTTCGCCGATCCAGATGCGGAGATCATTTTGACCGCCTTCTCGCCGAACTGTGTAAGCTTTTCCCCCGACTATCAGTGAGAGTGTGTTCGCCCCGATCCGCGCGGTATCAATCTCAAGCTCGGGGCCATCTTCATCCATGCGGCAACGCCACTTGTCGTTGTCAACGCGTACTTCAGTACCTGGCGGCTTGAGCTCCAGGCGATATTTCTTCACGCCGACTTTGACTTCGTAAATCATAGAACTGCGCGCTTAATAAATATTTTTAGCGCAACGCTTCCGCACGCGCTGCTCGCTTCCAGCTTGACTCAGTTCGATTTGGACCGTCCAAACTTTTGGGGGACGGCTTTCTCTCTGTGGCCATATCCGAACCGGAAGCTTCGCCTCTATCCAGCGCGGCAAAAAGCGCGGCCGCCGTGGCAGCGATCTTGCCATCCTTTTCGCGCTCGCCACGTTCACGCTCGTTAATGTCGTTGGACTCCGTATGCGACAGCAATCCGTCCAGGTATCCGGTGTGCAGGTCACCTGCGATAAATGTCTTGTCGGACACAATCCTCCGGAAGAGAGAGAGATTTGTCTTGATGCCGCCAACCAAGAACTCATCCAGCGCGCGGGAGATTCGTGCCGTCGCCATCGCCCTGTCGGTCCCATAGCCAACTAACTTGGCCAGCAGCGGATCATATTCAATAGGCACTGACCAGCCTTCATAAATCCCCGAATCTACGCGAATTCCCGGACCCGCAGGCTCCCGCAACAGAGTCACTCGGCCAGGACTCGGTATGAATTGATTGTCGGGATCTTCCGCATAAACACGGCATTCAATGGCATGGCCACGTAGTTTTGTGTCCTGCTGTGAAAACGGCAACTGTTCTCCCGCGGCAATTTTGATTTGCAGATGAACGAGATCAAGTCCTGTAACGAGCTCGGTTACCGGATGCTCAACCTGCAGGCGCGTATTCATTTCAAGAAAGTAAAAGTTTTTTCGCTCGTCAACCAAGAATTCAATTGTGCCCGCATTCGCATAATTTGCCGCCTTCGCGACTTGCACCGCGACCTCTCCCATCCGCTGCCGCATCGGTTCATCCACGATGGGAGAAGGCGCTTCTTCAAGCACTTTCTGGTGCCGCCTCTGGATCGAGCACTCACGCTCCCCCAGGAAAACTGTGTTGCCATGCTCATCGGCAAGAATCTGCATTTCGATGTGGCGAGGATTCAGGATCGCCTTCTCGAGATAGACTTCGCTGTCTCCGAACGAACGCTGGGCTTCGCTCTGTGCTGACTTAAGAGCCGACGCAAGGTCTTTCTCTGTCGGGACAAGCCGCATGCCCTTGCCCCCACCGCCTGCGGCGGCCTTCAACATTACGGGATAGCCGATGCGTGCTGCCTCCTGCGATGCTTCTTCCGTCGAACTCACTCCCTGCCAGGTGCCAGGAACCAGAGGCACACCGGCCTTTTGCATGGCTTCGCGCGCGCGCGTCTTTGACCCCATCACTTCCATCGAATAGGGCGACGGTCCGATGAACTTCACTTTGGAATCCAAACAAGCCTGAGCAAATCTAGGGTTCTCCGAAAGGAATCCGTAACCTGGATGAATTGCGTCCGCTCCGCTTTTATGGGCTACATCCAGTATCTTTTGAATATTCAGATAGGATTCCATCGCGGTCGCAGGACCGATGTGATAGGCCTCGTCTGCTTTTTGAACGTGAAGCGACAGGCGGTCTACGTCGGAATAGACCGCCACGGAAATAATCCCAAGCTCGCGACAAGCGCGGATTAGCCGTACTGCGATCTCGCCTCGATTAGCGATAAGAATTTTTTTGAACATGAGCATTGCCGGCGCTCGGCTGTGCGAGTCTGCTTCCAGAGCGCTTACGAGACAAAGAGTTCGCAAAGAAAAACCTCCTCCGCTGCGCGAAAGAGGTTGTGATAATTCCTAAATACTCGCCAAGCTTACTTGTTTGGCTGGTCCATGGTTACGCCAGTCGAAGACGGTTGCTTCTCGGCCTTGGCCTTCTTCGTAGCCATAGTTTTCTCGACCCAGTCATCCGCTGTCTTCAAGTCCGCAGCCCGTGTGGGAAGATCGTCGCATTCCACGTCGGCCTTCTCACGGTATAGCAGGTTCATGTAAGCCATGGCATCATCGTAGTCCGGGCGTATCTGTAGGGCTTTATTCAACTGTTCGATACCATCGTTGATGGGGGTCCAACTCTTCGCCTTCAGCGCTGCGCAAACTTTCTTGTCTTTCAATGCTTCTTCCGGCTTGAGGCCTATTTTCGCCCGCTCTTCCATACGCGGCTGATAACTTTGCGTCCAGTCAATTACTCCGATGGAGTAGTAGGGTTCTGGATCATTGGGATCAATGTCTAGTGCCTTGCGATAGAAAGTTTTGGCGTCGTCAAATTTTTTCTGCTGAAGGTAAAGGTAGGCAATCCCCTTGACGCTATTGACGCTTTTGGGATCCTTCTCCAGTACTGCCTTGTATTGTTCGACTGCCTGCTCTGCATAACGATTGTTGTCAGGAGAATCCACTCCAGGTATGAATTGTTGCGCGTAGGCAGTTGCCAGATACAATCGCGCGTTCTCGAGGGCGGGATCCATTTCGACCGCCTGTTGGAAATGATTGATCGCTTCCTCGTACTTGGCACTCTTGTATGCG
>JBEEGK010000273.1:0-16785 GCA_041166845.1 Acidobacteriaceae bacterium | reverse complement strand
GGCCTCCTTAACCGTGCAATAAATTCCTGTAGGTTTTCCAAACATATCCAGAACGACTACCCTATCCCCAGGACGGAATGCCTCCGGAACTGGTTCCTCAGTATTACTGGGGTTTACACTGCCACGTGCAATAGAGAGTTTTTGATGAGATTTCATTGTTCCACCAATTGAATGAAGGTTTGTTGGAAGGTGATTATTACCAAAATAACCGGGGTGGTCACTCGGGTAGATTGCCCATTACAAAAGATCGGTTTCCGGGATGTACTAAAATCGTATTCCCGCAGAAAAATGGACACGGAGAGTGTGATCAGTTGGCATGAATGGATAGGCCTCTTCATACGGCGATTCAAAGGTGAAGTACCCAATCTGGATTCAAAATGAGGAAACTAGAATATGAGCACGTCCCCACTTCAAAAGCTTGAGCTGCAGGCACTCGAGCAGCGCATCCGTCTACATGAGGTCATTACCGACGCTAAGATCCAGGTCGAGATCGTGAAAGAAAAATTAGATGTGAGAAAACAGCTCAGAAAGCACCTGCTGGTGGGAGCCGTGGTGGCATGTGTTATGGGGCTGTCACTCGGATACAGCTCTGCTGAAATGATGATTAAACAGCCAAATAAGGTCAGACATAGTTAACGACGCTTAACTTCGTTTACTAAGTTCAACTTCGTTTGATGAAGTCACCTGGTTCCCTCAAGTCAAAGTGGTAAGTTTAGCGAGATTGATGCCACAGTGCGGATAGAGCATTTGCCGCTTCAGCCAATGCTCGCTTCATGTTGAGCTCTGCACCTTCCCCGAAGGTCCACAAAGCTCGTCGCCGCCGGAGAAGCTGTTGTGCCGAGTCTATGCGCGAGGATCGCTCTCCTCCGTTCAGGACAGCCATAGCGGCCTCGAAAACCTGCTTTGCGTTCGAGCTGATGTTGGCACTCATGAGTGATTTAAAGAGTTAGAAAGGCCCAATGCCGCCACTAGAGCCTTATCTCACGCATAATGGCAAGCTAAGCTGTATGTTGGTATGGCACGGACGGGCTACTCTGACGCATTGCAACTAGACGTTGCCTCCAAATCCGGCATCTGAGAAACGTCGATTCTTTTTGGAGGATTGCGCTATGAAGGTTGATCTCATGAAGTTATGGGCTGAGGAAGATGGTCAAGATATCGCGGAATATGCGGTTATGTTGGCAGTGATTTTAGTGATAGTCGTGGGCACAGTACGACTGATAGGCAGCAAATCCAACACGGTATTCTCGAACGTTGCCAGCTCGATTCAATAGGTGATTATGACTACGCAGGGATGGACATTTTCGGACTGGACTCAAACCGCAGGATTGTTGAACTCTTCTAATATTTAATAGCCGACGATGGTGCCTAGAGAAGCGGACCGATATCTCCTTCATGAAACCCACCAAAAAACAAACCCAGAGTATTCGTTGCCCGATCTGTCATGCTGCTAAGGGCGAAAGGTGTGTACTTTCTTCCGGCTCCCCGCGTATCCAGCCTCACCGCGACCGGAGATTGATGGCGGCTGACCTCATACAGCGAACTCAGCAGAAGCTAACCCGGTAAACGTGCTCTGGGACTCCGCTGCTCCGCGGAATGAAGTTCAGGTGTACAACGGCGTACGTATGCTCGCCTTAGTTTGTCACTTAACGTGTCGGACTGTACAGACCATGTTGTATCCAGCTATTGGCGGCTAACTTTTTGCGAATTAACGATGAGCACGACTGCCCGACGGAAGATTTCAATTGCGCAGCAAGCGCGTTGGGCCAAAGTGAAGGCGGGGAAACAAGTGACAAAAGAAGGCAAAGCTTCTTGCTTGCCGTTAGGACGGCAAGCGCCCACGTCGCATTCCACTTACCGCCAATCTGCGAAATCCGACAGTCTTCGCTCCAGTAGCCGGACGTGTTCTTCGACGTCTCTGCGAGGTGCGTCAGTCGCTCCTCTTTTGTGTCGTACTCCCCTCGTGCTGGAAACTCGGCTCGCTACCAAAGTGAAGGCAGAAAAAAGAGGCTCAATGGATTGTCGTCATTGCAAAGCGAAGAATCCACAATCTGCAGCACATATGCTGCACAACGCTGATGAAAAGCGTTGGCAGTGCGTTTGCGGTCACAAAGAATATGACGATAAACGAGAATGTGCATGCCCCCATTGCGACAGGGAGAGAGAGGGAAAGCGCAGCTATGGTTAGGTGCGACAATTTGCCATATTCTAGCGAAGTAATCCTGCGGGGCAGACCCTACGTCTGTACACTTTCCCACGCCGTGGGTGCGAGAATTCGGCAGTTCCATCTGCCCGTCCCGACCAATCTTTTCATCTATTTTGGGGCTCTCGCGGCAATATAATCCCGCCATGCCAAAAATCACAGGGTTCGAAAACATAGTTCAGGAGTTACGCCAACAACGCGTGCAGTTAACCACCGACCTCCGCAATGTGGACTCGGCTCTGGGCGCGTTGACGGGAATGGACGGGCTAGTTACTCCACGGCGAGGTATTATCCCAGCAAAGCCTTCCATGAGCGCAGCGGCCCGCAGGAAGATTTCCCTCGCGCAGAAAGAACGGTGGGCCAAGCTAAAAGCAGGCAAGGAGTGACAGAAGAAAGCGAACTCAGTAGCACACATATCGGTACCTATAGGAAACACACGTACTAAATTACCCAAAGCAGATTCGCGGGAAATGGACTGCGACGTGGACGCTTAGTCATCCTGACGGCACAAGAGACGAGTTTCCCGCGCGAGGAGAATTTGAAACGATAAAGGACGCGATTGCCGCCGCTACCAAAAACGCCGAAGAGCGCGTCAGGAATCTGGAACTGAGATTGACGGAATAGCGGTTGCGATAGTCCGAAGAGAACTCTAGCGAACTTATTCCGATTGGGGGAACAGTTAGCCCATGGTTATTTCGTTGATTCAGATTCCATCTTCTACGGCAGGATCAAGCGAGCATGGCGGGTTCTTAACTGAGAAGCAATTTCGTAGCAGCATCGAAAAGGAAATGGAATTCAGAATTAAACATGGCAAACCGAAGAAGCACGCAGGAAACGATTCCACAGAGACGGCCACCTTTGCCATTTCGGCCGCAAGTACTTCATTTCGCTCCCTGACCCGGCCGATTTCCGCCAGATAATCTTTCACCAGCCGATCGCGGTCTTCCAGCTTCCTCTTTTCACTGCTGAGGGCGGACTCCATTGCCGTCTTCACTCTTGCGATTTCGATCTCCTTCTGATCCTCCAGCAACTTATGGTCGGCCTCGAGTTCGCGAATACGACCGCGCATGTCAGCCATTTCCTTCTGTAGCTCTGCCTCGGTCGCCAGTCGTTCCTGCTGCCTGGCATTGCCCAGGACAGTCGAAGCGTTCCTCTCATATTCCTGCAGGCGGACGGCGAGGGCGTTCTTCTCGCCGCTGACGGTTTGCAGCTCCGCATTGTGTTTTGCCGCGGCTTCGGACAACCGTTTCGTGAGCTCAGCCTCAAATTTTGCCCAACGGCTATGTTCCGATTCTTTTTGATCTCAGCAGCATGCGCATCGCTTCTTCGGCGCTCAGCTGGGCAATCCGAGCATAATCCGCCATCCCCAGCCGCTGTAGGAGAATTGAGCGTTTCAAATTGTCTTCGCCGAGGCAGAGCGGGCATTCAACTTGATCGGGAATGTTGGTCGCTTCGGTAGTCGTAAGGATCTCCTATGCTTTAGTAGGTCGGAAACTTGTACCCTCCCCTAGGTAAGGGGCTTAGCGGGGTGGGAATCGCGTTATACCTTCAACCCCGGAGAAGGCTACAAACGGAATCGGTGCGCGGCCAATTTCAGGTCGACACCTTAAAGATACTCAGAACCAGATAAATTTGACTAACCAGAGTAGTGATAGCGTATTTAGCCTAGTCAAACTGTCACGCCGCCTGGGTATATTAATCTATAGTTCCGAAATCTGTCCCAGCCCGTTCCGATTGTAACGGCGTCGCCCTAACCCAAATCTATACTGTCAACCAGAGAGGAATATGAATGAAACGAGCCGTCCTCTATGTGCGCGTGTCCACTCTCGACTAGCATCCCTAAACTCAGGAGCTCGAACTGCCGCAGTTCGCCACTCAACGTGGACTACAAATTGTGAAGGAATTCACCGATCACGGCGTGAGTGGGGCAAGAGCTCGGCGACCAGCCCTAGATGCCATGCTCGAAGATGCCCGGCGGCATAAATTCGATGTGCTGCTGGTTTGGTCGTGTGATCGCCTGGCGAGAAGCACCAAGCATCTGTTGCAGGTGCTGGATGATCTAAACGCGATGGACATTCAGTTCCTTTCGCAGCGGTCAAACTAGTCCACTTATAAACGTAGTGGACACACGGCAGGTATACGGTGATACCCCACTTGGCAATCACATTGACTTCAATGAGTGAATGTATTTTCGGCACAATCCCACAATTTCTCGAATGCTTAGTCATTTCAGCAAGATGAACAGTATCTTAATACTAGGCCGGTTTAGCGATAGCTAACGCGCCCGTTTCTGGCGATGCAATCGCGGCGACCAGCAAGGTAAGACTGGTAATGCAATTGCCGATGCTGCCATTCGCCACTGTTTCTCTGGAGAATGCCTTCATGCTAGGAAAGGACCAAACTACGCAACTCTTACAAATCCGCCTGGCCTCCGCTGTGGAGTTGGCACGAGCTACGCTCGAGCCCTACTGGCCGTGGATTACGAACACAATCGGTGTGCCTCTGGATGAGACCCTTACCATCGAGGTGGATACTAATCCGGGGGATGGCGTCGGTGCCCACATTTTGCAAGGAATAGGCGTTGGCTCCGCAACTGCCGCACGAACTCGGTCGTGGCATCCCTTTATTGAGAATTGGTCGCTGCCCGCAGGAGTCAGTCCTCGCGTCGTTTCGTGTCTACAGCGCGAGCGCGGTTCCAAGGGGCTGCCCTCCTCGGTATGGGAAATAGATTGGCAAGAATGTCCTGTTGCCTTCCAATTGAAAGGATTGGGCCGCAGGGTCGTGAGTGTACAGGTGCCGCTGTCGTTTCCACCCGGCGATAATTACATGGCGGCATCCTCCAAGCATTGGTTCATTGTCGGAAAAGAGGACGCGGCCAAACTGCTCGTGCTGATTCAACAGGTGCAGGCCACTTCGATTCCATACTTCCAAACTGGCTACGGCCGCACACCCTTGGCCACGAAATATGACTGGAGCACAGTGGTGCTCGATGCTAGTGCCCGGCGCATGGTGCAAACTGATTTCGAGCTTTTCTTCGAGCGCGAATAATGGTTCCGTCAACACAACCTGCCCTATCGCAGGGGATATTTGTTCTGGGGCGATCCCGGTAACGGCAAGACGGCGGCTATCCGTATCATGGCCGCGCATCCCCAGATCCGCTCATTCGCACTTGATTTGGGTGATATGGAAGAAAGGAACAAAGATATCCACCACCTGTTCCAAATGGCTTCGGAGAACACGCCGGCACTGATCGTGCTCGAAGATTTGGACCGCGCTTTCCCGAAACAAGGGAAGCAGCAACGGGAACGGGCAATCACTTTCCAGGCTTTACTGAATTGTCTGGACGGAGTAGGCACCAGGGATGGAGTTATCGTTGTGGCGACGGCGAATGACCCAACTTGTCTCGACGCCGCGATATTGAAGCGTCCTGGACGTTTTTACCGAGTGGTTTGGTTTCGAAATCCAGAGGCGGAGCTTCGGCGGGAATACTATCAACACCTCAATCCCATGCTAAGTGGAGAAGAGTTTGAGCCTGCCATTCAGAAAACAAAAGGCTTTTCATTTGCTCAACTGCGCGAGAGCTATATTCTGGGGGCGCAGTCGGCATTGGAAGACTCGCGAGAAATCGTCGTCACCGATGTAATTGAAGCGATCGAAACGATGACGGCGGGAACACAAGAACTCAAAGCATCGCAGCGGGAATCGGGCTTTGTCATGAGTGGCCCTAAGATTCAGTCTCTTCGAGGAACGGTTGACCGCAACGTAACGTCACTTAGCCTATGCGAATTCTGACTTTCCTCAGCGGTATTGCTGTGCTCTTCACGACGCTGGCATACGCACACATCATTCACCATATTCTGACAGTTGAGGTTCGAGGTGGCGGTCCGAGCGCAGGCTTTTGGGCGGCTATCGTGGCCGCGTGTGGCGTTGGCATCCTCTCCCTGGTCGGCGGATGCATGCTCATAAGGCGCGCTCGCTAATTTGATAAACGTCAGCGTGCCATTCTAAGCAAAAGAAAGAGAAGACAATCAAAATTGCGAGCTGGAACGTAAATTCTATTCGCGCACGGGGCGAACGCGTTGCCGAGTGGCTGAGGCAGCAAGAGCCTGACGTCCTTTTAATTCAAGAATTGAAAGGGACAGATTTTCCGACCGACGTATTCAAAAAGCTGGGGTACGAGAGCGTTACCGTGACGCAGAAAACATACAACGGCGTCGCCATCTTATCGAAGCATCCTATCGAGATCATCAGCACGACGCTCGCCGGGGACGAAGCTGACAGTCATGCGCGCTATCTGGAAGTCATGACCCAGGGCGTCCGAGTCATCAATATCTATCTTCCAAACGGAAATCCTGTCGGCAGCGAGAAATTCGCTTACAAATTGGCCTGGATGAAGCGACTGATCGAGCATATGAAGACGTTGCTAGATGCACGCGTGCCGACGCTGATAGGCGGCGACTTCAATGTGATACCTGAAGACATTGACTGCCACAAGCCTTCATCGTGGATTCATGACGCTCTGTTTCAGCCAGAGCCTCGTGCCCTGTATCGCGCTCTGCTCAGATTGGGCTATACCGATGCCTTTCGCTCACTGCATCCGGGCGAGGGAGGGCAGTTCACCTTCTGGGATTATTTCCGGCAGGCCTTCGAACATAATCGCGGCATCAGGATTGATCACTTCTTGCTTTCCCCTGCTCTGGTTGACCGATTAGTGAAATGTGAAATCGATAGGGGACCGCGCTCTCTGGTAAAACCCTCTGACCATACGCCGATCATAGTCGAGTTGCGATAACCCGCCGTGTCGTGGTGGACTCTCAGGCGCTGGGACGAGGCAGGATAATAAGCAGAATCAAGGTCTATTGATCACCTGCTCAAATCACCATGAGCCATATCCAGAATTGTCACGACCCTTACAATCTGCAGCGGTTTGTAGACGCTCAAAATGCAGTATTTGAGCACGTCTGCAAAGAACTCCAGGAAGGCCGGAAAAGAACCCATTGGATGTGGTGCATTTTTCCGCAACTTAGGGGCTTGGGATACAGCGAGACTGCGATTAAATTCGCGATCTCGTCGCAGAAAGAAGCCGAGGACTATTTAAGGCACCCACTTCTCGGCGTTCGACTCAATCATTGCACTGGACTTGTGAACCTTGTTCAGAGTCGCTCGATTCACGAAATCCTGGGATACCCAGACGATTTAAAATTTAAATCTTCGATGACGTTATTTTTCAAAAGCACTTCTGACAACTGGGTTTTTAAGGATGCCTTGCAAAAGTATTTTGGCGGCGAACTTGATTCTCGAACTCTCGAGTTACTGTGACCCGGAAAGCTACAGTCGTTTCCTTGTGTCCTGGTGCCACGCGAGGTTCCGAGGCTCTGGAAGTCGGGTCAAAGGCTGTCGGTGAACATGGCTTTGTAGTGCGTGTACCAATCACTTTGAAAGCGTTCTTCTGGGTCATATTTCCTCTTCAGCCGGAGAAATTCTGCGAATTGCGGATAGCAGGTTTCCACCTGTGTTCGGTCGGCATAGCGATGGTAGCTCAGATAGTAGGTACCTTGGCGGCGCACGGCCATGTCGATGAGTCTGCGAAAGGCTTCCTCGGAACGTTGAAGGCCTTGGGGGTTGTGAACGGTATGCAGGTTGAAGATGGTGCACGCGTAGGGCTGCTTTGCCCAGGGTAAGAAGCTCTCATCGTCCCTCTCTATAAGACGCACGGTGCCGTAAATCAACTCCACCCTATTTTTGCGGAAGTCTTCGCGCACCTCATCGAGGAAACTCTTGAGCGCCGGCCTTGGGACATTAATCTCGGTGATCATCTCAGTCGCGGGATAAGGAGCGTGCAGCTTCTGGTCGATTTTGCGATGGTAGTTGTCGGGGTAAATACTTAACTGATGGATGTCTGACCAGTACACTTGTCCGCTGGTCGAAACGTAGTAGTCTGCGTATTTGTTAAAAGCCTGTTTCTGATCGGTGTGAGCGAGATAAAGGAGTTGCCTCCAGTTCTGATCGCTCAGTTGCTTCTCTGCGGGTGGTATTGGCGTCTCCATTGGTACGGGGCGATAACAGGAGAAAACGCCTTTGCGCAGGAAGCCTTCCGAGGAGGAGTCGATGGAGAATTGGAAGTCGCCGTATTCGAATCCGTCGGCAATGCGCCTCTCAAACGCGACAATCAGCTCGTCTACTGTCCGAATTTCCACTACCCGCTCGACCTTCCTTCTCGGCGTGAGGCGTAATCGCACTGAAGTTACGATTCCAAAGAGGCCATATCCGCCATGAACCAGTCGAAACAGTTCCGGGTTCTCAGTTCGGCTACACCGGCAGGCAATCCCCGTCCCATCTACCAGAACGAAGGATTCGACGTCGCTGACAAAGGGCTTCATCTTGAGACCGCGCCCGTGCGCATTGGCCGCGATTGTTCCAGCCATGGTCAATCGATCAGCACCAGTTTGTTTCTGAGAGATTCCCCAGGGCTGTCTATCCCCAATTTGCAAGGTGAGATAGCCGTCAATCAGTTCTGGCCATTCAATTCCCGCTTCAACTTCAATAATTCCCCGCTTGCGATCCAGGTTGAGCACTCGGTTCAGCTTCCTGGTATCGATCAGCACAGTGTCAGTACCAAACTGTTGCCCTCCCATCGCGTGTCGCCCACCTGCAACTGAGATTGCCTTTCGATCTCTGCGTGCAGTACGAACTATGCTCTGCACATCTTTCAGAGACCGTGGCTGTAAAATTCCGAGCACTCGAGTGGGATTAAGTTGGGAATGAATGTCGTTGACCAGGATCGATTCAGGTCCTGGCGCTGGTCCTCCAGAAGCACGCGTTGAAACCACAAGAGCAACTGAGCCCGCTATAAACCCGCGTCTCGAAATCATCTGTCCTCTATCAACTTATCGGAAGGTGGACGGCAACCGTTTACTCTAGAACAGAAACGGTACAAGACGCCACGTCCGCTTCTGATATTGCGTGTAGGTGTCCCCAAGAGCCGAAGAGAGTGCAGCTTCCTCGATGGGTATGCGATAAGAGTAGGCGAAGCCC
Organism: Acidobacteriaceae bacterium; assembly: GCA_041166845.1. Classification (GTDB taxonomy): domain Bacteria; phylum Acidobacteriota; class Terriglobia; order Terriglobales; family Acidobacteriaceae; genus JALYIM01. Next base: position 7,547 of record JBEEGK010000273.1, on the reverse strand, counting down.
ATGCAGAAAAGAACGGCGGCAAGACCGGCCCAATTCCCGAGTGCCAAACCGAATCCAAGCAGGGACAGGAGTGCTCCACTGTATGAGGGATGACGGATATAGCGGTAAGGCCCCGCTTCAATTAAAACTTGGCCGGTGTGTACCGCGACATCGAAGGTAAAATATTTCCCCAACACCGCCACGGCATACCAGCGAAGCGCGATCCCCAAGAGCATCAGACCGATCCCAACGAAGAAGATTGAAGTTCGCCTCCACGACATGGCGGCTTGCGGCAAGAGCAACGAGAGTGAAAAATCCATGGCTATTCCGACCCACCAAAGGACCACAATCAGGTTAAGAGAACCCTGATCGCGAGCGGTTGAAGAACTGGGTGACCGCTTCCCTCTCCAGGCAATGACTTCGGGCACTACCCATGAGGCAAATACGCTCCAGAAAACCACAACGAAAAACGGTCCGGCGGAGAAGGGCAAAGGACGCAGTTGCATATTTCTCGGTAGTCTACACCTCGCGACTCACGGGCTAACCGGCGGTAACTGTTGTGAACAGACGATTGCACTCCCAACACATGAGGGGGATCAATGAGTGAAATGGCGATTTATCACCAGTGGAGCCACGGTCTGCTGCTTGATCCCCGACTCAAATAGAGGTAGATCGCCCTGCGCCAATCACGAGCAGCCGCGACGATCTCGCGGCGTTTCCAGTGTGCCAGAGCGAGGGTGCGATGGAGCCATGGCTCTGCTGGGTGCAGTTCGACTGCCCATTGGAGCTGTCGGAGGGCTGCGTCAACCTGCTTGCATTGGAGATATACTTCGCCGAGGTTGGCGTGCGCTTCCATAAAGCTCGAATTTATCTCTGCGGCTCGCTTAAATGCCGTTATAGCTCCATCGAAGTCGCGGGATTCTCTACGCGCCATTCCTATGACTACATAGGGTTCGTCGTAATCAGGATCAATGGCCAATGCTCTTTCGGCAGCGAGGACCGCATCACGGTAATGATGCAGGTGGAAATGGAACAGGCTGATGTTGTACCACCCAAATTTGAAATCAGGTTTTAGACCCACAGCATACGAGTAGGCTTCGATAGCCTCTGAATATCTCTTCAATCTCCCACAGTTAAATCCAATGCTAACGAACAGCGTTATGTCTTGCGGGTTTAATTCGGCGCCGCGTCTGAAGGCGTTAATTGCTTTCTTGTATTGATGTGAGTTCGCGTAATCGACCCCAACATTGCAGTACGTCTGCCAATCTTTCGGATCGAGGTGAATGGCCTGGTTGTAAGCCTGATTGCCGCTTTCAACTGACCGAGTTCGCCATAAGCAACTCCTAGATTGTAGAAAGTCTCGGGAAAATTGGGGTTCAACCGAGCGGCTTCCAGATACTCTTTTACGGCCTCAGCGAACCTGCGTTCCGATGCTAACGCGATTCCCGCTGCATGGTGTTCGGCGGCAGAGCGAGTCGGCAAGATAGCTTTGCTCAAGACGCTCGTGATTCTATCGTGTTTGCCGCAACTGTTGAAACCAGGCGATTACACTCATTGAGAAAACTACGGCGAATCGATCTGCTACCCTTCACAACCCATATAGACATTCCCAGGAAAGAGAAGATTGATTTCCTCGCGATAGCTGACAACCACGATATTTTTCCCGCGCCTGACCGCAGGAAAGCGTTGAAGATGGGACAATCCCATTAAAAGGTCACGCCGTATTCAACATAAGGCCCCTGCCAGACAAAATCTCCATCCCTGTTGATATAGCCAATTGATTCTTCCGTCGTCACAAGGCACAAACCATCCCGAAAGCTCTCCGCACTGTAGAACACGGGCTGAATAACCATCTGACCGTCAGCGTTAACAAATCCGCTCGGGGGAACGAATCCACCGCGAGATTCCGTCTCCTCAACCCGCGCCACACCTTGCGAAAAATCGCGTGCAAGAGTAAATCTACACTCGAGCGTATACTGCCGTCGGTGTCAATGAAGCCGAATCGGTTGTCCCGCTTAACCACTGCACGTTCCTCGGAGAAACTGTTGGCGTCATCGAAACTGCCTTCAAACGCGTGACATCCTGCGGTGTTGATGAACCTGTAATTTTCTTGGCCACACCAGACGGGAGCTAGTCGGTTTACAAAACGACCAGCGCGTACATCTGGCCAACGTTTTCCAAGACCTGTTCCATCGAAACGTGGCGTGATCTTGAAAGCGCCGGACGGAGCAATATAACCCCAAAGGTTGGCGACCTTGACAGCGGCCAAGCCTTCTGAGAAATCTTGGGCATCATGGAATTTCGGGAGGATGACCTCCGCTCCCGTTTTGTCGATAAAGCAGTATCGCGCTTTCTCTCGGTCGCCAATCCTGATTAATGCAAGCCCATCTTCAAACGGACCGATGGAATCGTACTTTGGCTGGACGATGACATTGCCTGCCCGATCGATCACTCCCCACTTGCCATTTCTCGCCGCCAGGCTGGCTAGTCCGTCGCGGAAGCGGCACCAGTTCCACAACTTCGGCTGAATAATAAAGTTACCGCTGGCATTGATGACACCCCAGTGGCTTTTGACCCGAACGGCAGCGAGTCCTTCGGAAAATCGAGTTCCATCGTCAAAGATAGCGGCAATAACAGTTTCGCCAAGTCGGTTCATGTAACCCACCTTAAAGCGAGTCCTGCTTTTCCCCTGACGCACAAAAAGTGGGAACAGAACTGAATCTGTCGTCATCGTCATTGATTCTAATTTGGTTAGCTGGGTCAAACACAGCCGACGTGACCAATAAACGAAATCGGCTTGAAATTGCACTCATTGAGAATTACCGGCGAAATCAAATCGCTATACCCCGCTGTACTGCTGTAGCAGTTCCTTCAACGCCGTCACCTGTCGTTGCGTCAGCTTGGCGCGGAACATGTGAGCTTCCATCGGATAGATGGAACCGTACTCGGCCTGTTTGTCCTTTGCCGGGTACATCGCATCCATGTACGCGTCCCGGTAAGCGATCCAGGCCCTTTCGGCAGCTTTGATTTTCGCAGCGGCTTCCGGTTGACTCGCGGCCTTCGACAGCAGCTTGTGATAGACATCATTCAGTTCGGCATCAACGCGTACTGCTTCGTCGCTGGCGCAGGCATTCATCTCCATCTGAGCCTTCGCCTTCTCGTTGCAAGCGCGATACTGTGCAGAGTTTTGGGCGAGAGCCGGAAGTGCTGAGAGAGAAACGTAAGAACAGATCAGAAAGGCGATGTTGTAGTGCCAAATGCGCATGTGTCTTCTCTCAGGGAAAGCACGACCGCTGCGCGTCCCGTAATTGTCGAAACCAGGCAATTACTTTCACGACCAGGTCAATGAGTGAAATCGCGATTTATCAGCAGCGGCGGTAGATGCGGTAGATACGGATAAATGGCGTCGCCCATAATCAGTGCTTTGCAAGTGTCAGGCATGCTCTGAACCTCCTCTCTCTTCCGCACACAGCCGCGTAAACTCGTTCATATCGAATGGCGGACCTTGCCTCACAACTCCCACTCCCATCCACTCAGCCGAAACCTTCGCTGCTGCGCGAAACGCCGCATCAATCGGCTGACCATCCTTCGTGAGTGCTGCGAACTGCTCCGGCACAATCCGACTCATCAACCACAAAAGAAAGATGCGGTAGCCAACAGCTTGAATGTCCGCTCCCGCCTTGCAGTATTGCTGAGCGAGCTCATTGCCGATTGCGATTTGCTGACCAGGATGCCGCACTCCAACATCTCGCTGCAATCGCCAAAGAGCCTTGAGGTCTTCCGGGTCAACTTGTGGGACAGGTTCACCCGGATTGCCACCGAAACGCGGAGGAGTCTTTCCTAGCTCTTTGTTGGTCCAGTTTTCAACAGCTTCACTCGCCTTGCGAATGAACTTCTCATCCATCCCAACCTCCTGCCGGTCGGAAACTCGATCACGACTCCTACCCTGCGTGCCCGAATTATATCGCTTCGTTCGGATGGTTCATGTAAACGGGCGATGTCGCTCATTGACGGGTTTTGAGTGTAACGGCGATGTTACGCCAACCATTGTCTGCCGACGTGTGGCAACGGTCAGTCTTTATTCTCGATCTGAATGATTTTTATCGGGATATCGTCGGGGTTTTCGTCCGAATGCGGCCCCTCCCCAGGGTTCCACAGCACAAAAGGCGCCTTTTGCTTTTCGTTTTCCTTCATCTGGCGAGAGTCGAAGATAAGTTTCCCGTCAGGGTCTCGGACGATTATGTCGCCAATTTGCTGGATATAGAGCGTACTGGGCAAACAATGCGTATGGACAGGCTCTTTGCTGTGTGGTGGGATTGTTACTTCCAGCACTCGGACGTGCTCATTCTCAAAGATGACCTTGTGAGTTTCAGGCGCTGCTTTCACGCCATCCAGGTTTCCGGGCCAAGGGCATACCCCCTTAGAGCGATTATCGTTCTGGGCCTGGGCAGACCCGAGGACAACCAGGAAAGCGGCGACAAAGTACGCAAGCAATGCGATTGTCTTCACCAATCTCTCCCTGGACCTTGTGCTCATGAGTCTGGCTCCTCGTGATGCAAAAATAGAACCCTAAGGGACCGCCGCCATCGACTCCCTGGGGGAGTATAACGCGGGAAATCTCGCAGTTCCTGTAATCAGGCGGTTACACTCAAAACCCTTTGGGCGGCATGATGAGTGTAACGGCGATTTATCGCCAACCGAGACCATTGCCACCATTTGGTGGCTTGGATAACTTCCGGTTAGCCGACAATTGGTCCGGAATCGTTGCATCCTCTCCAAGGCCGCACAGGCTATAATGGCGCGCACGAATGGCTCTAACCTCCGGGACGAAACTTGGCCCTTATGAAATCCGATCGCCTTTAGGCGCTGGGGGCATGGGTGAAGTGTATTGTGCACGCGATACACGGCTCGACCGCACCGTCGCGGTCAAAATTCTCCCGTCTCATCTGTCTGAAAACCCTGAGGCGAAACAGCGCTTTGACCGCGAGGCCCGCGCTATTTCTTCGCTGAGCCATCCCAACATCTGCACCCTCTACGATGTCGGCCACGAGGATGGAATCGATTACCTGGTTATGGAATTTCTGGAGGGCGAAACTCTAGCCGACCGTTTGCGCAAGGGCCCACTTACTACCCAGCCGTTACTGAAGTGGGGAATTGATATCTGCGCAGGCTTGGAGAAAGCCCACAAGACCGGCGTTATCCATCGCGATCTGAAACCCGGCAATATCATGCTGACCAAGACCGGCGCGAAGCTGCTGGACTTCGGATTGGCCAAGGCCACGCTAGCTCAGGCGCCTCCGGTTTCGAACTTGACGGTGTCCGGGCCATCGCCGGGTGCGCCGCTAACCGCACAGGGCGTCGTGCTCGGAACATTTCAATACATGTCACCGGAGCAGGTGGAAGGCCGGGATGCTGACGCGCGCAGCGATATCTTCGCACTTGGTGCGGTGCTTTACGAGATGGCTACTGGAAAACGGGCCTTTCAAGGCAACACCACAAGCAGCGTTATTGCGGCGGTGCTGGAAAGGGATCCTCCACCCGTCTCCACTGTGCAACCGATGTCGCCGCCAGCCCTCGACTGGGTCGTGAAAACCTGTCTGGCCAAGGATCCTGACGAACGCTTCCAAAACGTGCACGATGTCAAACTGCAATTGAACTCGATAGCAGAAGGGGGATCACAAGCCGGTGTGCCCATGCCGGTCGCTAGCCGCCGCAAGAACCGAGAGAAGCTGATGCTATCATTGATTGGCGCACTCGCGATTCTTGCCGGCGCTCTCGCTCTGCGGAGTTACCTTCATCCACGCACGTTGCAAGCGGGCCCGGTACTGGCATTTATTCCTCCTCCACCTGATACGCATTTTCTTGCTTTTGGTTTTGGCTCGGGACCGGCGGTGGTTTCTCCCGACGAAACCAAACTCGCATTCACGGCAATCGATCAGAATGGTTTGATCAAGCTGTGGACACGCTCGCTGAAGGCGAGCGATGCGGCCGCGATTACAGGGACGGATGGAGCGGCCGCGCCGTTCTGGTCGCCGGACGGCCGCTCGCTCGGTTTTTTCGCTGGCAGCAAGCTGAAAACCGTGGATTTGAACGGCGGAAATCTGCAGATATTGGCTGATAGTTCTTCGCCGGAACCCGCGGCGTGGGCGCCCGACGGCACGATCCTCTTCCGGCCAGCGTCAAATTCGGGACTCTTCAGGGTCTCAGCCACTGGCGGTAAGGCCGTTCCCTTCGCAGTTTTGGGCGGCAGCGATGTTGGCGATAACAGTCCCACAATTTTACCGGACGGGAAGCACGTCCTGGTTGCTGTCATAGATGAGAAGCAAAATCGACGCGTTGAACTAAGGTCCCTAGCGTCGGCAGAGACCAAGGTTGTGCTCGAGGATGCCGCGCACCCGGCTTATGCCGACGGTTTTCTGTTTTTCATCAGGAATCAGAAAATCTTCGCTCAGCGCTTTGATCCTGGTTCGGGTAAAGTTTCTGGCACGGCCACGCCTGTGGCGGATGCCGACTGGTACTCGGTTGCGGGCCCATCCGTCCTGTCTTTTCAAGCCTCGTCGCGCGAGGCGCGCCTGCAATGGTTTGATTTGAACGGCAATTCATTGGGCACAATTGGCCAGATTGCTTTTTATCTTTCTCCCAAGATTGCGCCGAACGGCAAGCAAATTCTGTTTCTGGAGGGCGATCCCCAGTACGAAGAAGCAAGGGATTTCTGGTCGCTTCCCGTAGCCGGCGGCGTCAGCACGCGGATGACATTCAGTCCAGGGGAGAAATATTGGAGCGCGTGGTCACCCGATGGAAAATACATCGCGTACGGCTTGACGTCTAAGGGCAAAGCCAGCATCGTCCGTAAACCCTCGGATGGCTCTGACGGCGAAGAGACGCTGCTAAGTGCTGGGCCAGAGGTAGGGGTCACGCAGGTTGTGGATTGGTCGCCTGATGGCCGCTACTTGTCCTACGACGCGTTCGACATCAAAAAGGGCCGCAGGGGAAATTGGACTCTTCCTCTGTTTGGGGATAGAAAGCCTTTTGCCCCGGCTCCCATTGCTGCCGGTGATCAGTATGACGGGAATTTCTCACCGGACGGTCACTGGTTAGCCTATTTTTCCGACGAGACTGGCCAACCGGAAGTGTACGTCGTTTCATTCCCGGGACCCCACGGCGGAAAGTATCAAATCTCACATGGCGGTGGATGGCTGGTTCGATGGGACAAGAAGGGTGATCTTTTCTATATGAGCATTGGCAACCAACTGATGAAAGCGGAATTGAGTCTTGACGCGCAATCTTTGCAGGTAAAGTCTCTGCGCCGCCTATTCCAGATGAATCTCCTGGACACGACAGCGCCTCTGTTCGACGTGACCGCCGACGGCCAGCACATCCTGGCAGTCACCCCGGCGCGGGCCGAATCCAGCTCGATCAGCTTACTGCTCAACTGGCCGGCACTGCTCAACAAGTAGGCTCTCCCGACGAACATCCCGCATTATTCGATCAGTTTCTGGAAAGCTTCCGCAGACCCCACAACGCACCGTCAAGATTCTCGATTGATTCCTTCTCTGACTGGGAGTGAG
>JBEEGK010000272.1:0-3977 GCA_041166845.1 Acidobacteriaceae bacterium | reverse complement strand
GATTGAGTTCACCAACGACGGCAACATCGAATTTGGAATTTGTATGGCGCACGTCTAGTGAGAACACTTACGGACAGTCAGATTATTTGAGGACAATGGGCGCTCAGGGCTTTTCTCGCGCCGTGAGTCGCTGCCTCCGCCTGGTGTGGTTTGCACGTTTCTTCCTATCAGCGAAATAAGTGTCGATCCGGCTTTTGCGGAGTCACACCAGCGTCACTTCAATATTTGCCTCGCGCAAACTCCTCAGGTGTGGCTTTCCAATTTTCTTATCCGTGATGGTCTCATGCACCGCCGAGGTGGGCATGATAAGGGACAAACTTCTCCGCCCGAACTTGCTTGAATCGCAAACCACGATGGTACGGCGAGCGGTTTTGGCCATCACGCGGTTCACGCGAGCTTCGAATTGATTGGGAGTAGTCAGCCCATAGTGGGTATCGAATCCATCGACCGCCAGAAAAAGCATATCGGCGCTAAGTTGCCGCAAGGATTCCTCCGCTAAGGGTCCTACGAGCGAAAAGGAATCTTTGCGAAGGGTCCCTCCAGTAAGGATTACCTCGACAGCGGTGCCGGCCAATTCTTCGGCGATATTTGTGGCGTTAGTTATCACCGTAAGGCTGCGGAACTGTTTGCACGCGCGAGCGATCGCTGTTGTGGTGGTCCCGGAATCCAGAATAATTACCTGGCCTTCTCGAATCATTCGCACCGCTGCCGAGGCGATTCGCAATTTATCATGGCGATGCAGGCGTTCTTTTTCCTGGAAGCTGCGATCCTGCAGGGCGCCGGTGCGAATTGGCAGGGCACCGCCGTGCGTGCGTTCCAACTGCCCCTGATGATGGAGGAATTCAAGGTCCTTGCGAATGGTTATCAAAGAGGTATGAAAGCGGTCTGATAAATCACGGACGAGCACGCGACCATCGAGCTGCAATAATTCAAGAATCCCGCGCCTGCGTTCTTCATTCAGCATCGTTTTGAATTCTCGCTGTTTCGCCTGGCAGTTCTATTCTATTCAAGATTGCTAAGCCAACTTTTCGAGGTGCACCAGTGCTTCTAGAGCTCTTACATCGGCTTCGCGCAGACGACCAGGAGATTCCGCCAGGCAATTCGCCGCGCCACAAGCGGCTGCCAATTGTAGAGTCTTCTCCACGCTCAGTCCCGCTGCCATGGCGTACGCAAATGCCGCGACGGTTGCATCTCCGCAGCCTACCGTAGAGGTTGCCGTGACGCTTGATGATTTCGCGCGGTAGGTGGTTTGGCCAACACCGGCCTGCCAAACAAAGCCATCTTCTCCAAGACTTACGCTTGCGCTGCGAGCTCCAAGTTGAATAAGCCCATTGACAGCTTTTTTCCACGATTTTGCATCGCCAAGTCTTTCGTCAATGAGCCATTCGGCTTCTTCTCTATTCGGTTTTATAAAATCCGGAGCGGCACTGAGAGCCAGGCGCAGCGGTTCTCCGCTGGTATCCAGAAATATTTTGTGCCCATGCTGGTGTACCAGTGCGGTTAGTTTCGCGTAAAAACCGGGATCGGCTCCGGCTGGCAGGCTGCCTGAAGCGATCACTATTCCAGGGCTTGTTTGTTGGGAAAAAGCCTGGTCACAGGCGTCCAAGAAACTCTTCCATTCATTTTCCTCGATTGGGAGACCGGGATCCAGCAATTCGGTAACACCACCCTGGTCGTCAATAATCTCCAAGTTGACGCGCGTATCCACGTTTGCGGTTACGGGCTGCACTCGAATACCGAGAGCCCGCAATCCGTCGAGCAGTTGCGTTCCAGTTAGGCCACCGGCAAAACCGATCCACAACGGATCCGCGCCCAAAGTTCGCAGCACCATGGCGACATGAGCGGCTTTTCCGCCCGGTGCCGCGCGCACGTCGCTGGCCCGATTCACACGGCCCGGAATTAATGTTGAAACGCGCATGCGTTTGTCGATGGCCGGGTTGGCGCTCACACACCAAAATGAGTTTGCCAGGCGCGTCGACATATTCACTGAGGAGATCCCGGCGCCTCAGGCATTTGATAAAAGCTAAACCAGGGATTCGCCGGCCTTAGCAGAGTGTTAATGCGCTGAATATTTTTCACGCCCTCGTTTGCCAGCCAATCTTCGAGAGCGGAAAGGCCGCCGGAGGCGAGAATCGGGATACCGTCTTTCCATGTCGCACGACCGCACAGGACACCCGAAAAATTTGCTCCGGCATCGGCTGCAAGCTCCAGAGTTTCGCTGAACAAGTCATTGCTGACGCCTTCCGACAGATAGATAAATGGCTTTTGAGCCGCTGCCGCAGCACGGCGAAAGTGCTTTTTGGCTTCTTCACGGGTGTAGACCATATTCGCGCCTTGATCGCTGCGTTTGCCCACAAAGGCCATATTTACCGGAACGCCCACCTTAAGCACATCCACGCGATAGTGGGAATTTGAAAATTCCTCGATTCCGCGAGTGACAATTTCAGGTTTAAGAACGGCAAACTCGCGGCCCTTCTCTTCTATTTCATCGTGATAAGCGACCAGCTCGAGAAAGTATGGCACGTCCTGCGCCGCGCACTCTTCGCCAACGCGCTGCACCCAATCTTTCTTCAGATCGTTGATACCTGAAGCACTGAACGGCGAATAATACAGCAACGTTTTTATCCCGTCGGCACCGGCGGCCACCAGTTTTGTTACGGACCAGCCCTGCAAAAGTCGTGGAAGCCTGCCGGCTACCGACTTGTCGTAGCCAGTTTGTTCATACGCAAGAAGGAGGCCGACGTTTTTAGCACGCTGTCTGGCAGCGGGAAGGCCGATTTCGGGATCGAGCAGAATTGCGCTGGCGTGAGGCGTTAAAATGCGGCTGACCGCCTCCTTGAAATGTTCCAGCAATTCACGCGGAATCTGCTCATCGGCGATGCCGGTCGCTGCGGTAAAAAGTTTTCGCAATGCGCTGCGCTGGTCAATGGCCAACGCCGCGATGACACCGCGGCTATCGGCTAGTGCAGCCAGGCCTTTTTCCTTACCTTTCGAAATATTCACATTTTCCTTGGTGGCTGTGCCGATGCACGGTAAAGGGTAATGAATTGACTCCGGACTCTCAAACCACGCAACGGCGGCGCGCTCCAGGGGAAGCAAAGTAACGGCGGCCTTTCGAGTGCTTTCGATTAGTTACTTTTACTTGCTAATATAAGTCGTGTCAAGGGCACGGGATTTGCGAATTTCATTTTACCTAAAGACTAAGCCACTGATTGCCACGGAAGATCGATAGGACAGATTATTGTGATGACATCTTGCGGGTATGCGAGGAATATCGTTCAACGGATTGGTTAAAAGTATGGATCAGGCACAAATTTCCAGGAGAAAGGCACTTAAATATCTGGGTCTGTTAGCCGCCAGCGCGGCTGGGCGAGAATTTCTGTCAGCTTGGCTGCCTATGCAATCGGTGCAGGGCGACGGTCACCGGGCTCCCGTAACGATTTCCGGGATGCATCATGAAATTCAAGAACCAGAGCCCGTTGCAAAATACTCTGCTCAATTTTTTAACCCTGATGAATTTCGCATCGTTGAGATCCTGACCGCGATGATCATTCCTACCGACGATGCGCCGGGAGCAAAAGAAGCGCAGGTCGCCAATTATATCGATTTCGTCGTTTTTTCGGCAGCCGAGTTTGAGCCTCTGTTGCAGAAGAAATGGATCGACGGGCTCGCGTTTCTGGAACGCGAAAGTCAAAAACAATTCAGTAAATCTTTTCGCGAAGTCGATGAAGCGAATCGGATCAAGTTGCTAACGGATATGAGCGCACCGGAGCGAGATCCAAAAGCGCAGCATGAAGGTTTTGCATTCTTCTCTGTACTAAAGGACATTACGGTTGAGGGTTTTTACACTTCGAAAATCGGATTGATCGATGTCCTCGATTATCAAGGGATGAATTATATGCCGGACTTTCCGGGTTGTACGCATCCGGAACATCACTAACGACCGGGAAAGGCAGAAATTTAGTTTGGCGACGCAA
>JBEEGK010000271.1:0-7776 GCA_041166845.1 Acidobacteriaceae bacterium | reverse complement strand
ATATCCAGCAATCCAAAAAAATCTAAGGTGCCGCCCACCCGCCGGAACTCTCTGATTTCGGACGTAAGGTCCTGTTGAGTTTCGATCCAATCGCGGTCCACCGAGGGAGCAAGCGCCGCAATGCGCCCCAGGCCGAGAGGAGAAGACGAGTATCCACGCAGCAAATCGCGCAGCGATTCGAACTCCAGAACGTGGGCGCTGCTGTGAATTAAGGGCTTCATTGCTCTCGAAGGTCATGTTACAAGAACCCGGATGCTCTTCTCATCAGTGTCATCCTGAGCGAATTTGTGAAGTCGAAGGATCGCTATGGTTTCCGACGTGCTCACCTTCTGAAGAATGACAGAGTGAGCCGGGAACAGGGATGCTTCGACTCTGTGAGCATTCGCGAGCGAAAGCTCAGCTCGCTCAGCATGACATTGGACTTGGTGCAAGTGAGCATCGCAGATCCTCTAAGCTGTCGCTCTGCTAGAATCAGCCGCATACGGGTCTTGTTTCGAGTTCACTCATGGCCTTCCCAATCACACGCCTCCGACGCCTACGCCAGACTGAGCCTTTGCGCTCCATGGTGCGCGAGACCCGGCTCGCTCCAGAGAATTTTGTCTATCCTTTATTCGTTTGCCCCGGCGAAAGCGTTCGCAAAGAAATTCGCTCGATGCCCGGTGTGTTTAATTTTTCCGTGGACGAAGCTGTAAAAGAAGCTAAAGAAGTCCACGAACTCGGCGTTCCGGCCGTGATTCTTTTTGGACTTCCGGAAAAGAAAGACGAAGTCGCAACCGGAGCATGGGCCGAGGATGGAATCGTTCAACGGGCCGCGCGAGCACTCAAACGTGAGGTTCCCGATCTACTGCTCATCGGCGACGTTTGCCTTTGCGAGTACATGTCGCACGGACACTGCGGAGTCATTCGCACTTCGCCACAATCCCTGGGCGCTGCGGTCGCCAATCCGCCCGCGGTCGGCGCTGATTATGAAATCATCAACGATGAAACGCTCGACTTACTCGCGCGCTCTTCAGTTTCACTCGCCCGGTCGGGCATTGATGTGATCGCCCCGTCTGACATGATGGATGGCCGCGTCGGCGCCATCCGCAAAGCCCTTGATCTCGCGGGCCTGATCAATACGCCCATCCTTTCGTATGCCGCGAAATTTGCTTCGGGATTCTATGGGCCATTTCGCGAGGCCGCGGATTCCGCTCCTCAATTCGGCGATCGCAAGTCTTATCAAATGGACGGAGCAAATTTGCGGGAAGCCATGCGCGAAATTGAACTCGACGTCGAAGAGGGCGCTGACATGATTATGGTCAAGCCCGCGATGCCCTATCTCGATGTGATTGCCGAGGCCCGTCGCCGCTTCGATCTCCCCCTCGCGGCCTATCAGGTCTCGGGCGAGTACGCGATGCTCGAAGCCGCTGCCCGCAATGGGTGGATTGATCGTGAGCGGGTCATGCTGGAATCGCTGACTTCCATTCGACGGGCCGGGGCCAACACCATCATCACTTATTACGCCAAAGAAGCGGCAAAACTGCTGGCGTAGTGTTCCGTGTTCCCAGCGGGAAAAAGTTGCAAGAGCAGCGGTGGGGGAAAGAGTTGCGTAAATGACTCGGTTTTGGAGGCCAGTAAGCGGCCTGGCTGTATTTGTTCTGGCGCTCTTTGCGAGCGTATCGCTCGTTGTAAATCTGACTCTCGGCGAGCGTTCGCTGGAGGGTCTTGCTTACCGTGTACTTCTACCGAGTCTAGCCTGTGTTGTTATTTTCTTTTCGTTCACTGGTGCGTACCTCTTGTTGAGGGACGCCAGAAATTCAAAGTAGCCCACCACGCCGAGGCGGACTATTCGCTTCTTGTGCTCCGCTGTTCTAAAATTAAGAGTTTGCCATAGAGCATCTTTATATACATACGAGCTCTTAATTAGCGTACGGATAAAAGCAAAGCAAGGAGCACTTTTGGCTGACACAATTTACGACGTTGCACTTATAGGAAGCGGTCCGGCCGGCTACACGGCCGCCATTCGGGCCGGTCAATATGGATTAAAGACTGCGCTGATCGAAAAAGATGCGCTCCTGGGAGGCACTTGCCTCCACGTTGGGTGCATACCCACGAAAGCGCTTTTGTTTAATGCTGAAATTTGGGACCACCTCAAAGACGCTAAAGAATTTGGCATCGAAGGCGTGGACGCGCGCAATTTGAATTGGGCGGCGGTGCAGGACCGTAAATCGAAGATCGTCCTGAAACACGCCAAGGGACTCGAATTTCTGATGAAGAAGAATAAGGTCGAGACCATCAAGGGTTACGGCAAGCTCACCGGGCCGGCGCAGAACGGAATTTTTACAGTGGAAGTGAAGAGCAGTGATGGCAAAACATCGCAGCTCAAAGCTAAGAAGGTAATCGTATCCACCGGTTCAGAAGCGCGCATGATTCCGGGCCTTGAGCCCGATTCAAAAGTTCTCACCAACATAGAAATTCTAAACATGGGAGCTGTCCCGAAATCTCTGATTATCGTTGGGGCAGGCGCGGTTGGCGTGGAGTTTGCCTCGATATTCCGCTCGTTCGGAAGCGAAGTCACGATTCTGGAAATGTTGCCGCGTCTCGTCCCAGTCGAGGATGAAGAAGTCTCCAAAGAGTTGGCGCGCGTTTATCGCAAGCGCGGCATCAATTTTCACACCAGCGCCAAAGTTGAGAAGGTAGACGAAACAAAATCCGGAGTTACCGTAACCTTCAGCGTGGACGGCAAGCAGCAAAAGATTGATGCCGAGAAAATCCTCATCGCGGTGGGACGGAAACCTCGCACCGACAATATCGGATTAGAAAAAACCCGCATCAAGGCCGATCGCGGATTTATCAAAACTAACGAATGGATGGAAAGTGCCGAGCCGGGCATATACGCCATTGGAGACATTGTCCTTGGAACACCGCAACTGGCGCATGTCGGGGCCATGGAGGGAATTGTTGCGGTATCGAAGATCGCCGGCAAAGAAGCGAAGCCGATTGATCCGCAGAAGATTCCCAATGCCACGTATTGCCATCCTGAAATCGGAAGCGTCGGCTTGACCGAGGCCAAAGCGAAAGAACTCGGACACTCCGTGAAAGTTGGTAAGTTTCCCTTTACTGCCAATTCGCGCGCCTCCATTGTCGGACAGCACGAAGGCTTCATCAAAATTGTCTCGGACACGAAGTACGGCGAGATCCTCGGCGTTCACATTATTGGGCCGCAAGCTACGGAGTTGATTTCCGAAGCAGTCGCCGCGATGGAACTCGAGGCCACGGTCGAAGATTTAATGTGGACGATTCACGCGCATCCAACACTAGCGGAGGCCATGCTGGACGCTTCGAACAGCGTATATGGAATGGCAATCAACGCGTGAGCGAAAGTTAAACTTGATCGGTAGTCTTTGCAAGCAGCAGTTTTCGAGAAAAATATTTTGATTTCTGTCCTACAGCTCGATCAGGTTGACTACGCCACTGGACTGCGCTTGCAGCGGAGGCTCGTAAATCTTCGCAAGGAGAATTCCATCGGTGACGTGGTCTTGCTGCTTGAACACACGCCCGTCATCACGCTGGGGCGAAACGCTAAAAGCGCAAACATCGTTGCCTCCCGCGAAGTCTTGGCCAGCCGAGGCGTTGAAGTGTTTGAATGCGATCGCGGCGGGGATGTTACCTTTCACGGCCCGGGACAGCTTGTTGGCTATCCCATATTCGATTTGCGCGGATTTCCTTCCAGCGAGGCTAACCGAAACAGTCTCGGCGTGATCGAGTATGTTCGCCGCCTCGAAGAAGTGTTGATTCGCACGTGCGCCGAGTTCGGCATCGTCACAGAAAGAGTTTCCGGACTAACTGGAGTTTGGACGGACTCGGCAACAGAGGTAGCTCGGCCATCTTCTGAATTGGCTGTTGATCAAATTTCAAACCACTCTGGGGCGCAGGCCAAGATTGCCGCCATCGGCGTCCATATTTCGCGCAGCATCACTTCTCACGGGTTTGCGTTCAACGTCAACACTGATCTCAGCTTTTTCGATTTGATTATTCCGTGCGGAATCCCGTCAAAGCCGGTGACCTCGATGCAGCGAGAATTAAATAAGACTCAGACGCCGCAGGAAGTTGCGCATTCGGTAGCTCGGAATTTTGGAACTGTCTTCCAGAGTCAAATTCTCTGGCTGGACTCACTGGACTCTCTACTTTCTCAGCCGGTAGGCGTTCCGTTGAAAGTGCCCGAGGACTTGCGCAGGCTACATGGAGAAGAAGAGACTTTCTTCGCTTAACATCAGTAAGAGGCCACGAATTTTAGCTTCAAAGGCTGGTCAGCTACCTCATGGGAAATAAGATTCGCAATAAAACCGCGGCCCACAAAGAGAAAACCAGGCTCACGGTCAAGAATGTCCCGCAAAACCCAAAATCGACGGCCGCTAATTCCGGAAAACCGATTTCAAAAAACTCAAATTCTAAAATTAAGAATTCCATCAGACCGGCGCCTCGGGGGAGCTCTTCCAACGGATCGCAAAATCGCAATGCTCCGTTCACCCTGCCGCAAGAACGCACCTATCCCATCCCCGACTACCGCCTGGAAAAATCTAAATTTTCCATCAAGCAAGTGAGTTCTATAGATGGCGTTCGCTATGAAGTGAGCGGCGACTTCGACGCCCCGGTACCTCCCATTCGCGATTCGAAATATCTCGATAAGAAGCAGTGCATCGAGATCTATCGCTACATGTTGCTTAACCGGAAAATGGAGCAGGCGCTCGAAAATCTCTATAAACAAGGAAAGGTCGTAGGCGGCGTTTATTTCGGACTGGGACAGGAAGCGTGTTCCTGTGCGTCGGCTTACGCGCTCGGCCCCGAAGACTGGTTTGGGCCGATGATTCGCAATCAAGGCTCGCTGCTGGTCCGTGGATTCGCTCCCCGCGACACCATGATGCAATACATGGCAAAGGCTGACTCTCCAACCGGGGGCCGCGATGGCACCTCGCACTTCGGAGACATCTACAAGCGAAACATGGTTTCGCCAATCTCAATGCTCGGTGATCTGATTCCCGTTCTTGCTGGTGTGGCGCTGGGCGCGAGGCTTCAGGGAAAGAACGTTGCGGTTATGACCTACATTGGCGACGGAGGTCAATCCACCGGCGTGACGTATGAAGGCATAAACTTCGCTGCCGTGCAAGACCTCGGACTGGTACTTCTTGTCGAGAGCAATCTCTGGGCGTACTCAACGCCGTCGGAGATGCAATATCGCATTGAGGACCTCGCCGAGCGCGCCATCGGCTACGGAATTCCCGGAGTGATTGTGGACGGCACCGATGCCTGCCAGGTTTACGACGCTGCCAGAGATGCAGTCGAGCGTGCCCGCCGTGGTGAAGGCCCAACCTTGATCGAAGCAAAAATGATGCGCATGAAGGGACACGCCATTCATGACGGGGCCGATTACGTGCCTAAGCCCATGTTTGAGTATTGGCGCAAGCGCGATCCCATCACGCGTTTCGAAAATTATCTGCTCAACGTAAAAAAGTGGCTGACCCACAAAGAACATGACAGCTTGATCGCGGAAGTGGAAAGCTATCTGGAAAGGGAACGAGAGTTCGCGGTGAACTCTCCTCTCCCTGCGCCGGAAACCGCCATGGGCGGCGTCTATTGTGAAGACGGATGTCATGAAGTAAAGCCGAAGTATGGCGTGCCGAAAGTGAGTAAAGGGAAGTCGAGTGCCGCTGCACCAAAAGAAAGCGAAGCCGCGCTGCACTTTAAATAAAGCCAGCGCGATGAAGTAGTGCCCGAGAAGCAAAACTTATGCCGCAACTGACTTATCTCGAAGCGATCCGCCAGGGCATCTGGGAAGAAATGGAGCGCGATTCCAGCGTGTTTTGTCTGGGCGAAGACATTGGAATTTACGGTGGCGCCTTCAAAGTCACCGACGGGTTCATTGACCGCTTCGGCCCCGAGCGCGTGATTGATACTCCTATCGCGGAGTCTGCAATCGTGGGCGCCGCTTTTGGTGCATCGCTCACTGGCATGCGTCCAGTCGCTGAATTTCAGTTCATGGATTTCATCGGATGCGCTTTCAATCAAATCACCAACATGGTCGCGAAAACACATTATCTGTGGGGCCCGCCCGCGCCTCTCGTTTTGCGCGGTCCAAGTGGTGGGAACGTTCACGGTGGGCCGTTTCATTCACAAAATAATGAAATGTATTTCGTCCACACTCCCGGACTTAAAGTGGTTTGCCCCGCTACCGCTTATGACGCCAAAGGACTAATCAAGGCGTCCATACGCGATAACAATCCAGTGATTTTCTTCGAGCACAAATACCTCTACCGCCGCATCAAAGAAGAAGTTCCCGGGGAAGATTACGTTGTGCCGCTGGGTAAGGCGCGCGTTGTGCGACACGGTACCGACCTCAGCGTGATCACCTACGCAGCGATGGTGCATGTCGCGCTGGAGGCGGCGGAGATCCTGGCAACGGAGGGAATAGACATCGAAATCGTAGATCTCCGAACTTTGCTGCCGCTGGATAAAGAAGCCATCGCGCAGACCGTGCGCAAAACCAATAAAGTAATCCTGCTTCACGAAGACGTTCGGACCGGCGGTATCGCGGGCGAACTCAGCGCGATCATCAACGAAGAAGCTTTCGATGACTTGGATGGCCCTATAGTCCGCATCACGGCGTTGGATACGCCGGTGCCATTCTCGCCTCCGCAAGAAGAATATTTTCTTCCTAAAGTTGCGGATGTTGTGCGTGAAGCACGGCGGCTGAAGGCATACTAAGAATGTTCTGAGAAGAAGTCGCGGTGTCACAATAAACCTGGGGGAACCATGCGAAATTTCGTTCTCGGAATTGTCGTTACGTTAGTGGTCTTGGTGGTGGGTGGTCTTGGATTTCTGACTTTCGGATTGATGCCAACCAATGCCGACGCAGTTCCTTCGCATCTCGAGAGTCGGATTGCGATGTCGGCCGTGGATGCTTCCATGGACCGCCATGCTCCTCATGTGAACAATCCTGTCCCGCCGACCGATGAAAACTTGATTCAGGGAATGAAGATTTACACCATGAATTGCGCTCTCTGCCACGGAACTCTCGACAACAAACCGAGCCCGCTTGCGAAATCGTTCTACCCACCAGTTCCGCAGTTGATTCTCGAGCCCATGGACGATCCCGAATGGCACATCAATTACGCAGTCCGGACGGGTGTCCGTTACACTGCGATGCCTGCCTGGAGTAAGACCCTTGGTGACGAAGACATATGGAAGGTGACCGCATTTTTATCCCGCATCGAGAAGCTTCCGCCTTCAGTGCAGGAGTACTGGAAAAAATCGTTTGGTGTAGAGCCGCGATCAGAGAAACCGGGCAGTGAGAACTCTTCGGGCCACGAAGACCACCATCACTAGGCTTTGCTTCAAAGACTGAATTAAATCGTTATATATAATGATCAGTTGGGCTTGGCCTGCTTTTTTCGCCCGCCCGCATGGAAGGGAATAATGCCGACTGATATTGTCATGCCCCAGATGGGCGAGTCCATCGTTGAGGGCACAATCACCAAATGGCTCAAGAAGCCGGGCGATAAGGTACAGCGTGACGAACCCTTGTTTGAAATCTCCACCGATAAAGTTGATGCTGAGATTCCGGCCCCCGCTTCCGGCGTGTTGAGCGACATCAAAGTAACCGAAGGCAACACTGTGCAGGTCAACACAGTTGTTGGCACGATCGCTGCGGAGGGAGAATCCGTTGCTGCCGTAGGTACTGCGAAGGCTGCGACCACTCAGGTCGTGGACAGCCAGCCCGCGAACCAAAAAAAGAAAGAA
>JBEEGK010000270.1:0-13150 GCA_041166845.1 Acidobacteriaceae bacterium | reverse complement strand
GTGAAGATGGGAACGCACGTCAGCAATGTTTTTACGATCGCCAAACTATTGCCTCTGATTATTCTCGTGATTGTTGGTCTCGTGTTTTTTCACGTTCACGGAAGCCCGGTTTCAAGTCTCTCTGGTCAACATTCAACGAGCACATGGCTCAGCGCAATCCTTTTGTTGATATACGCCTTCAGCGGCTTCGAATCTGCCCTGATTCCGGCCGGGGAGGTCAAGAATCCAGGTCGCAACATTCCCCTGTCGTTAATGGTCGCGTTGCCAGTCGTGGCGGTCATATACTTTCTGGTTCAGGTTGTAGTTGTCCGCAGTCTTGCCAATCCCGCTGAGGTCGCGCGACCATTGTCGGCGGCGGCCTCCGTTTTAGGCGGTAACACTATGGCAACGATAATTGCTCTGGGCGCACTGCTCTCAACTTTCGGAAGTCTGGCCGCCAATATGATCGCCAATCCGCGGGTGACATTTGCTTTCGCAGAGCAGGGTGACTTCCCACCATTTTTTGCAAGCATTCATCGTCGTTACCAAACACCATACGTTTCGATTATTGTATTCGCCGTCGTGCTCTGGGCGCTCGCAGTTCTAGGAACCTTTCGTTGGAACGCGACGCTATCTGCCATCTCCCGCCTTTTTGTTTATGTGGTCGCTTGCGCGGCGCTTCCGGTATTGCGGAAAACGCATCCTGGCCAGAAAACGTTCCACTTACCTGGTGGGGTTATGTTTGCTGCGCTAGGAATTTTGTTTGCCCTGCTGTTAGCTAGCCGCATGGGGAGTGCCGAACTGTTAGCTTTGGCAATAACGGCTGGCTTGTCGTTTATGAACTGGATCGCCGTTCGAAGAAGTGCGTAGTTGAAACAAATCTGCGCCGCCAGGCGACCGTCGCTCTGCCCGCAGCAAGAAGCAGTGGTTCTGAGCAATTGTGACCAATTTTCGTAGATTAAACCATAATACCAATCATCACCAAGTCTAAGATACGAATAGAAATGATCGAAGACAGCGAGGCTGCACGCAAGTTCGAAATTGCTTGCGAAAGGAATCGGTTTTTCTGGAGGCTACTGACCGATCCCGCTGAGCCTCACTTCTTGCGGACTACCAGTGGCACTGTGACTGACGGTAATCACTCCTGGAGTAGTCCCAATCTGTTTCGGACTAAATGTCACCAACTCGGTACATTTGCCGTGTGCCGGAATGGAGGAGCCGCAAGGATTAGTTCCTCCTGGCACGACGGCGTATCGTCCGCTAGAGACCGACGCAGAAATTGTGAGTGGCACCGCTCGGTTGTTAACCAAGGTTAGGGTCTTCGAGTTGCTTGTGGTACCAACCACTTGTGCTGGGAATGTGACAGCAGAGGGAGAAAAAGTTAAAGGTAATACCCCTGTACCGGTCAAATTGAAAATCTGCGTGCTGGCTGCCCCAGTCATGAAGGCGACGGAACCTTTAAACGAGCCAGCCACGGGCGGGTTAAAGCCGGCGGTGACGGTACAACTTGAACCGGAGCCCAAGGCACCTCCGCACGGGTTGGCTCCGCTTCCAATAACGCTGTACCCGCTGCTCGCGACTACGTTGGTTATTGTGATTGTCGACCCGCTGGCATTGGTTGCCGTAACCGTTTTGCCAGTCGAAACGCTTCCTGCGAGAGTAGAACTAAAAGTCACGCTGGTTGGGGAAAACGTCAGCGGAGAAGCGCTTCCACCCGAGCCGACGCCGGTGAGGCTGATCAACTGAGTGGGAAACGAGGCGCTGCTTATAGCAAGCGAGCCATTAATGTTCCCGTTAGAAGTGGGAGTAAAAGTGACGCTCATGGTGCACTTTGCCATTGCAGCTAATGTCCCGCTGCATGGTTTGATTCCGCTTCCAATTGCCGAATAGTTCGCACTTCCTATCGGGCTAAAGCTTAGAGGCCCGGTGGTGTTGTTAGTCAGGGTGGCGACTTTGGGAGCGCTGGTTGCCCCCAATGTTGTCGTGCCGAAGGTCAAACTTGACGGTGAAGCGGTCAACAAGGGCAGACCGACGCCTGAAACACTCACCAGTTGTGGTGAATTGGGCGCATTATCAGTAATCGTTAACGCACCGGCGAAACTGCCGATTATCGATGGCGTGAATGTGACTGACATTGTGCAGGAGCTCTGCGGTGCGATAGTTTGGCCACTGCAGGTTGTGTCCGTTTCCGAGAGATTTCCGCTTGCCTGCACTCCGGAAATCGTCAAAGGTGCATTGCCGGAATTCGTGAGCTGAACAACCCGGGCTGGACTGCTTGCTCCAACGAGCACTCCTCCATAAGCGAGAGTCAACGGCGCGAATGTTGCCGCTGGAGTCGAAGAAGTTGTTGTCGATCCGCTCAGTTGCAGGTAGAAAGAGGCGCTAGTATCGCCTTGGAAAGTGAGGAATTGATTGGTCGTGACATCGTAAAACCCATCAATACTCGCACCGCTTGCTTCCAGCCATCCCACGGTATGGTTGGGAGCACTGAATTGGAAACTAACGAACCCTCCCACGGTTGATTGTGCGCGATAAATGCCAGGAGTAGCGGTCCAGTCAAACTGTTGGGAAGGACTGAGATTGACAGTAACGATCTGGGCATTGGAACCGGGAGCCAAATTATTTACTGGTACAGAAGCAACCAAGGAGCCGATAAATCCGGTATTTGGATTGACCGTGTAGAACCTGACAACAGCATTTACCGGGCCCGGATTGCTATTGATGTAGGCAAAATTGAGTGACGTGACGTGTTGTGTGCCCGCGAAGGGCGTGTCGTCCGCGATTTCGTCCGAGGTTTGATAAGCCGCGTGAAAGGCAGCCGGACTCGTATTATCGTAAAAAGTTTGCGCATTTGCCATTAGGGCGAAGGGGAGCATGAGGGAAATAGTCGCTAGCTGAATTAGTGCTTTCATATAGTTCCTTTAAAAGATATTCCGCCTTGTGAGGAATACTCATTCGATAGTCGAGCCTGCAATTCGCAACTCGATTACTTAGACTAGCGCTTGGAAAGTGTGCCACTGCCGGCATTGGCAACCCACACGTTGGCTCCGTCGAAAGCTGCCCCCTCCGGAAAGTCTCCGACAGGGAAAGTGCCGATTAGCGCGCCATCAGCGGCGCGCAATTTGGTTACGGTATTACTGCTGAAATTTGTTACCCAGATGTTGACACCGTCAAAGACTACCGTCTGGGGCAAGCTTCCAACCGGAAAAGTGCCCAACACGGAACCGTCGTTGGCCCGAAGCTTAGTAACATTGTTACTCCCCTGATTTGCGACCCATATATTTGCTCCGTCAAAAGCCAACCCAACAGGACCTGTGCCTGCGACGAAGGTGCCAAGCAAGGCGCCATTGCTGGCACGAAGCTTCGTTAGCGTGCTGTCGGCGGTGTTCGCGACCCAAATGGCGGTTCCATCGAAAGCTATACCTTGAGGTGAAGGCCCGACGTTAAAAGTGCCGAGCACTCTGCCGTCGTTGGCTCTTAGCTTGGTGACATTGCTACTGCCCAGGTTCACCACCCAAATATCCGCTCCGTCGAAAGCAACATCAAAGGGAGAGAACCCCACAGGAAAAGTCCCGAGCAAAACGCCGTCGCTCGCCCGCAGCTTGGTGACGCTACTGCTGCCCTGGTTGGCAGTCCAGATATTTGCTCCGTCAAAAGCCATGCCCTGAGGCGACGACCCCGCAGGAAAAGTGCCGAGCAACTTACCGTCGCTTGCCTCCAGCTTAGTAACAGTGTTAGCGCCGGAACTTGACACCCAGATGTGGTTTCCGTCGAAAACAACTTTACCTGGCCCTCTACCGACGGAGAAGGTTGCTGTTTGGTTGGCGCTATACCAACGCAGGATGGCAACTTGGTTTGGATTCGAAGCTGGGCTTCCGGTCCCGGTAGCCGTGCTCACGGCGGTGTTCGAGCTACTCTGCTGACCGATCAAATAGGGAGAAATGAATAGCAGACAAAAGGCTAATAAATTCCTGTGTGATTGAAAATGGTCTAAACGATTTCGCATGTCGGGTCCTTTCCCAAAAGGGAGGGTTCTGAGTACTTTCTTGCAAATTACAATACTTGTGATCTTTGTTGGCTGGGAGGCTAACGGCCAGCCTTACTCGCTACGAATTAAAGTGGAGTACTTGCTCGTTCGCAAGCGAAAGCTTTGTGGAACAAATGTGATTGCCCAAATGCTGAGTTCTAAGCTATTTGTACCAATGCGCAAAAATGTGACTTGCTGGAAGCGCTGCCCAGTAGTATTTCCGTTTGAGAGTGATGTCTCACACGCTGACAAAACTGGCATTGAAGGCGACTGCGCAAGACTTCCAGCGCAATCGCCACGACGAAAGTTTTTACTTCTGAGCAACCGCCGCGATGGACAATCCTCCAACGCTGCTTTGCGCGGCGACGGAGGTAAAGCTTCCAGTGATATGAAGTTGACCGACGAACTTACCCACTCCAACAAGGGGTATGGTCCCCACAAGTGTCCCAGTGTTGGCATTGAACACTTGTAAGCTCGCAACCCTATCTGTGCTCGTGGCCTCGACGGTAAGCTGACCTTTGTTCACGACGTACTCGGCCTTGGTAACAACAACCGTCGCCGTCTCTTTGCGGACGGTCACCGTTGCGCTGGCGGTGGTTGTCCCCAACGTACTCGATACCGCGACTGAGGTATCCGCGGCAACGTGCTGGGCGCGAATGGGGAAGGTGGCGGTCCTAGCGCCAGGAGCGAACGTAACACTGGCGGGTACCGCGAGAGCGGTCGGATTCCCGCTTGCAAGCGTGACTACAGTCCCATTGGAAGCGGGACCGGTTAGGGTAGCAGTACCCACGGCCGCATTGCCACCAAACATTCCGAAAAGGCTGGCAGGAGCGACGGAAACAGAGGCCAATGCGAATGGCCCCACCAGATTGAACTGAGTAGTCAGTTTAGTGAAGTGATAGCTCGCCGAGATCGTAACCGGTGTAGAGGCCGCAACAGCAGCTGTCGAGATGGCAACATTAGCGCTGGTCGCTCCCGCAGGAATCGTCACGGTGCTCCCATTAGGGAAGAACGCGGCGAGATTGTTGCTCGCGAGCGACACCAGTGCCCCGCCAGTTGGCGCTGGGCCTCCGAGAGAAACCGTGCCGGTCACTGGTGTAGCGCCGCCAACAACAGACGTTGCGTTCGTCGTCAGTTGTGCCAGCAAAGGCGGATGACCGAACGTGTTGAGCGCGACCAGTAGGCCGGTACCCGTTGCGATGACTATGTCAGGCGATTTATTGCCATCCAGATCGCCAGCAGCCGGGAATGCGGCAAGAACCGTAGTACCGAAAGGCGCACCGAACCCCGCCGCACCAAAGCTGAACGTCCCGTCACCTCTGCCAAGTACCAACCCACCAATTGGAGGATTGATTCCATTGCCTGTCGGTCCGCCAGTGCCAAAAATATCCATCTTTCCATCGCCATCGAAGTCGGCAGCAACGATTCCGTAACCGCTGAAGTCGCTGATGAACGTATTGGCCCAGGTTCCTCCGGCCACACCAAACCCGATTTCCCCCACAATGGTGCGACCGCCGCCAGTAATCGTTGTTGTGGCGAGATCCGGAATGCCGTCGCCATTAAAGTCGGCCACCAAAAATCCATACAGTGGTGGTACGGGCAACGCTTGACCGAACGCGAACGTGCCGTCGCCATTGCCTAACATCTCCCAGCCGCCCGTCAGGAAGTCCTGCTTACCATCTCGATTGAAATCCCCGGTAATGACGTTAGGGAATCCGACCACACTTGTGTCGCTTACCGCAAAAGTGCCGCTGCCTTTGTTAAGAAGAATCTGTACAGGAGTGCTCGATCCGGTCAGGACGACTAGGTCCAGGTTGCCATCACCGTTGAAGTCAGCTGCTGCGATTGCTAGAGCGCCGCTCGTAGGAGTGTCGATGGATGGCTGGAAAGTACCGTCGCCATTACCAAACAGAATACTGACCGATTTCGCAGGAGGACCGCCTGTTACGGGAAGGATCGCGTTCGGCCCCGGCTCATTTGCTACCGCGATGTCAGGTTTTCCATCATTATTAAAGTCGGCGACTACAACCCAACTTGGGCTGCCGCCCGCGACAATATTCTTCGCCGGTCGAAACGTTCCATGGCCAAGTCCGAGGAGAACGCTAACACCGCCATTGCCGCCCGGTGCCGCTCCGTTAGCGGTAACCATATCCAGAATTCCGTCATGGTTGACGTCCGCCAGTACAGCCATAGTTGCGCCTGGGACTGAGTATTTAACGGGAGTCAAAAAGCGTGGAACTTGCGCAAACGCGCTGATGACTTGCCCAGTTACTGCAAGTACTAAGGTCCAAAGAAAAATGCGAGATAACAGTTTCATATAAAACAGTCCTTTCAAATATAACGCCGCTCGTCTTCTGGTTAAGGTACTTTTGAGTGCAAAAGAACATTTCAGCCTAGAATGATGCGCAGGAGTGCCTCGAAAAAAGGAAAGCTCAGCGCGACGTTTTAGGGCTTCACAGCCGGAGCGCCTGCGTTTTTATCTCTGACTTAATTCCAAATCGTCTGGCAGGAAATCGTTGCAGGAATTACACGAGATTGACGGGGATCTCACAAGCGAAAGCTTTATGGAACAAATGTGATCGGGTAAATATCAGATGATACGGGACTTCCAGATCAGAGCAGAGATGTGACCAGGCACAGCGGCAAGTTTTTTTGACAATTCCCTGACATCTAGCAGGCTAGGGCGCCGGTAAACTCGATGTAGCCTGGAATGTGGAGCGTAGGTTGTAACCAAGAATGCGCTTTGCCCTGGAGATCCTGAGCGTGGAAGATAAACAACTCGACGGCCTAGGACCTCCACCAAACCCGGTGTGCTTTGGGCCTTATGCGCTGGATCGCCACACCGGTGAACTGCGAAAACATGACCTGAAAATTAGGCTCTCAGGACAGCCCCTCGAAGTACTTCTTTACCTACTCGAACGTCCTGGAGAGCTCGTCACCCGCAATGAGTTACGCCTGCGCCTATGGTCGGATGACGTTTTTGTGGACTTTGAACGAAGCTTGAACAGCGCTGTCAAGAAGCTGCGTCGGGCACTAAATGAAGATCCCCAACAACCGCGCTATATAGAGACGCATCCGCGCAAGGGCTATCGGTTCATCGGTGTTATCGAGCAGGAACCTGTACCGATTGCGAACCCGGCGTTAACTACACTGCAGGAGGATGTTCTGACAGCACCTTCTTCGGAGGTGGCCATTATGGAGTCGTGGCCCTCCGATTCAATTTCATCCGTCACGCGCTCCAATCGCTGGAAAGTGCAGGTCGCCATCGTTGCTAGTGTAGTCATAGGTGCTGTTCTTTTCTTTGTCGCGAGTCGCGCTAGTCAGAAACTCCCGAGGCTGACGACGGGGAATTTACCAAAGAAAAACTTAAGCCTTCGCTCTTCTATTGCCGTGCTCGGATTCCGGAATCTCTCGTCCCATGAGCAAGACGCTTGGCTTTCCAAAGCCATCACGCAAATGCTATCAACCGAACTCGCGGGTGGCGACAAGACAAGGATTATTCCAGAGGAAATCGTAGCCCGGACCAAGAACAGTCTTGACCTTAAAGAAAATGACAGCTACGCGCGCGACACGTTGCGCACCCTTCGAGCGCGACTAGGCAGTGACTATGTGGTCGCCGGTTCTTACATGGCCGTGGGAGACCGGAATTCTGGGTTCGTGCGATTGGATCTTCGCCTGCAAGAAACCATTTCGGGAGAAACCCTGACAAGCATCGCGGTGAGCGGAAGGCAGTCAGAGATTTTCGCTCTTGTGGCCAGAGCCGGTAGGGAGATGCGCACCAAACTCGGGTCTACGGTTCCCCCTGAAGGGGACGTCGACTGGCGCACCGTGCTGCCATCCAATCATGAAGCTGCAAAACTCTATTCGGAAGGGAGAGCTCGCCTGCGGGTTGCAGAGAACCTTTCGGCCTCGGAGCTTCTACAACAAAGCCTGACGATAGAGCCTGATTTCGCCTTGGGTCATGCTGCCTTAGCTGATGCCTGGGCCGCGCTCGGCTACCGTTCTCGTGCACTGGCATCCTCCCAGGAAGCCCTATCTCTTTCGAACGGACTTCCAGAAGATGAGCGCCTGGAGATTCAGGGGCAAGACTACGAATTGATACAGGACTGGGCCGGGGCGATGGACGTATACAAACATCTCTGGCAGGATTTCCCCGATGACATCGAATCGGGCCTGAAGCTTGCCAATGCGGAGATGTCTGCCGGCAACACTAGTGAGGCATTAGGAGTGCTCTCTAACTTGCGTTCGCTTGCAGCGCCTAACGGTACCGATCCACGCATTGATCTAGCAGAGGCTTCCATTGCAGCGCGAGATGGCGACTACAAGCGGCAACAGGCTCTTGCAGAGCAAGCTGCCGCGAAAGCCCAATCCAACGACGCCCCTCTCTTACTGGCCCGAGCCGAATTGGTCCAGGGTCGGGCCCTCGAACGGCAAGCCCGACGCAAAGAAGCTGCCCAAGCGTACTTGAAGGCCCAGCAGATTTTCGCCAAGTCTGGTGAGCCGGTGGGCACCGCCAATGCGCTGGATCATCTCGGGAATCCACCAAAAGAAGAAGACATGGAAGGAGCGGCGTCGAAAAAGGGTAAAAGAGCCATTCAGGTTCACTGAAGATAAGACGCGGCGCTGAGATGCGAATAAGCGGACGATAACACACTTTTTGAGAGAGGAGCTGGTTGACTCCCAAAAATGAAGGTTTGCCCTTTGGCTCGCGGTTCAAACGTTGCGTGAGCCCCGTAGCTAAAGAGGCGATCGGTTTAGGCATCATCGCGCTGGGCGGAAACTGCAACGTCAAAGGTTGGATGTGCCTGGACTCGATTTACCATCCTGATGGGAAGAGGCCCACGCTCTCATCGAAGACACGGACAAGAAGAACGCCGAGTTCGAGCGAGAGAAACGCAAAATCCAGGAGCAATTGCCGAAACAGGAGGGAGCGGCCTAGCCGCAAACTAGCCCGAAAATCATTTTGCGTTTCCTACGCGGAGAGTCGGCTGATCTTTAAAAAGTACGGCCGGGAGCAGTTGCACCCTAGTCCCCCACGATGGTTGAGGGCTCGGTTATTCTTCGTATTCGCCGGACCCTTGGACCCATAGGAAAGACTGAATATCAATCAAGTCTTGCGGATGCAGGTCTCGCAGGTCACGATCTACTTTATCCGCAAATTGCAGAAAGCTTTGGTAGGTACTCCACGACGGTCGGGAGGCATATTGAAAGGGAAATCCGTATTCCGCAGCGGCGGTACGCGTGACGATCGGCTTAAGAAAAATATGTTTTTCGGGCTGAGCTACAAAACCGAAAACCGTAACGATGGGCCACGTTAGGACGCGTGTCTGCTTTCGCGGTAAATTCGATACCGCATTAATCCAGCGCTCGAATCTGGTTTCAGGACTTGCAACCCCGTGGAGGAAGTCATACAGGGCAATCGCAAATAAACGCGCTCCAGTAGCGGTTTTCACAGCGTCTCGGAGCGCCATTTTCTCGAACGAAAATAGTAAGTTAGTACGGGATTCAATTCGGATAGCCGTAGACGCGATTTGCGCGAATTTACGCCGGCCGATAAGCTCTTTAAACGACTTACGGTTTAGGGTTTGTTCCCATTGCTTATGCGCTTCCCACTTGTAACCACGTTCCCAGTCAATATATGTCGCATCTCGAAAGCCACCAGGGAAAAACCGTAAGAACTTCCGCCGGCACCTTTTCGAACCTTGGGTCCCATGCACTTTCGCTGCGTCCAACATATGAAACTCTGCTAAATTCATGCGGACGCTCATTGACGAATCTCTTATTAAATGTTCAAGATCGTTTCGCCTCTGAGCGCTTTCAAGCGGGGCGGCATTGTCCCCCGCCCACGTCCCCTTGAGTTTGCCGAATCTTCATGGTCTTGAGTCGGCTGCAACGGCACTCTCAAAACCTTCTCTCGCTGCCTTCTTCGTTTTATCCAGTATTTCGTCCACCCGAGATAACAGATCATCAGCTCGTTCTGCGAAGTCGGTGCGGCTCTTACGGCCCTCTTGGGGAGCGTACAGGACACCTATCGCCAAACCAATTCCCAGCCCCAGAAGAAATCCTTTCATGCCCGTCCTCCTTTAAAAATAGCCCACGCGTAGCGGGTGTACAAACTTCAGAAACGGGGTTGCGAGTACTAACCATTGTTCCCTAGTCTTAAATAGGATGCGGACGCCACAAGGCTGATAGAGCGTTGGCTGCTTCAGCCAATGTCCGCTTATTTTGCAATTCGGTTCCTTCGCTCCGTGTTCTCAGGAACGATGCCGCCAAGGACTTGATCTGAAACTTTGGAATACTCGGAGTTTCCGCCTCGCAGAACCGCCATGGCAGCGTCGAATATTTCTTTCGGGTCGGGAAGAATGCTTTGCGCAGTCATCGTTCGTTATTACAACTTCGATCCAACGAAGCCGCAATACAGTCAAATCCTCAAACGGGCTGCAATCATTGCGTAGGCAAAGGCGGGCCGGTGTTTCCAAGGGTCCTACCCACCAGACCTTTCGTTCTTTGATGGCCGCGACTCGGTCTCGTCATTTGCCTTAGGCAAGGTGTAGTGATTGCTCGTCAACGAAACCGACCATTCGAAGACGCGGTTTGTCACTACGGTCGCAATCCCGCTGCAAAATATCTGAAGGATTTAACAACTTATGAATCGCTTACCGCCGGAATAAGAGTGCCAGCTTATTCCATGGCAAGCAGTTAAGGACCCTTGACTTTTCCAGGCCGGCGCGGCGCGCTTGGTCGATGCCACAACGAACGAGATCCAATTCTCCTGTGCTGTGGGAGTCGGTCGAAATTGCAATCAAAATTCCAGCCGCCGAAGCCAGACGCGCATTCTCGGCCGAAAGATCGAGCCGGTCAGGACTGGAATTGATTTCGAAGAAGCAACGATTCTCTCGGGCATGTGCGATGACGCGTTCGGTGTCAATCTCATAGCCTGGCCTCTTGAGCAGCAGACGTCCGGTCGCGTGGCCGAGAATGTTGAAATAACGGTTGTCCATCGCACGGAAGATGCGCTCCGTCTGCGCCTCCCGTCCAAGTGCGAATCGGGAATGAATCGAGCAAACGGTATAGTCTAGTTCCTTTAAAAGGTCATTCGGATAGTCCAATGAGCCATCCGCGAGAATATCTACCTCACTCGATTTCAGAATCCGAAAGCCGCGCAATTTTGCGTTCAGCTTGTCAATGAAACGAATCTGAGCCCATAGATCCTCCACCGAAACACCGCCCGCTATTTTCAGGCTTTGGGAGTGGTCTGTGATGCCGAGATACTCGTAGCCACGTTGCCGCGCGGCTTCCACCATTTCCTCAATCGAATCGCTGCCATCGCTTGATGTTGAGTGGGCGTGAAGGTCTCCGCGTATTTCCTCAGCGCTCACTAGAGTGGGAAGAGAACCGGCTTTCGCTCGCTCGACCTCGTCGTACCCCTCCCGTAGTTCAGGCTCGATGAAACGAAGGCCATGTGTCCGGTAAAGCGCCTCCTCCGACTTAAATTTTCTCGATTTCAGGTTGCGAAGCGGACCTATTGCGGACGCGAGCTTCTTAAGATGACTTTTAGAACCTGTGCAGGCTACCATCTTAAGTCCCCATTCTTCTTTGCCGGCAAGCTGCAATCGCAGCGGAATGCCGGAGGACAGCGAAAAGAGAGCGCGTTCTTTTCCGGACGACACTATCGGAGTACGCCCGCCGTACCGCTGCATGCGGGCGACAACGGCGGGAAAGTCATGGGTTTCAATGACGAAGACAAGCTCCTCGATTACATCAACCCGACGGCGATAATCGCCAGCTGCCTCTACTCGGCTCGCACCGCAGCGACCGACTAAGAATTCCTCGATGGCTTCGCGCAGGTCATCCGCCCGGTAGAGCAACATCGCGTGTATATCAGTTATACCTTGACGAATGTGTTGTGCCATCCGCGGTCCGAACAGGCTCTCGATCTTCCCGCCTTTGAGGTGTTGACGCAGTTCTTCGACGGAAGAGATCCCGAGTTTCTTGTACACACGCATCACGCGTTTCGGATCAAGCCGGGGATGGCTATTGAGACTTGCAAGGGCGGGCGTTGCCTCTGCGCGCAGCTTTTCGAGCTTTCCCAAAGTTCCAGTTGTAACTATTTCGCGAATAGCACTCGCAATCGCTTCGCCGATCCCGGTAAAGCGGGTCAGATCCTCCTGATCGCGAACTATCTCGTCCAGGCTCTCCGACAGATTGCGAATCCGGGCGGCAGCCCGTTGATAGGCTCTAATTTTGTAGGGATTTTCTTTTTGGGACGACATCAGCTGGGCGAGGCTGGCAAGCCTGTCGGCGATATCAGCATTGCTGATGACCGGCGATGATGCTGCGATCGAGCCCTTGTCAGAACGTACTGCCATAAGCGCCTCTATTTTTGGTAAGAATATACTTGCCTCGCCCACGTTGGTGTGGTTGCAAATTACAAACTGAACGATGGGCGTTTCCGGAGGCGAGAAAAAACCGCACCTCCCGAATTCCCTTTCGACGTCGTACTAATTCAAAAAGACATCGTCCATGTCATCCCCGGCCACGGGCGGTTGCTTCTGAACAAGGTCTCCATCGTTAGCGGGTTCTTCTCTCCCTTCGAATAGACCGCGATTTGTCGGGCGTTGAATCTTGGGTGCCCTGTCTAGAATCACCCCCACTCCAACTTCCACGGAATACGGGGTTTCAAGTTGATTCCAAAAGCAGACTGTTAGGGGGACCACAATTCCCGTACGGTAAATGTCGGGGAGCGGCCTCAAACTGCGCGCGATGAGCACGCCTTCCAGAACCTGACGAAGTTGCAGGCGTCGCCCGAGTCGATGGTGTAACACCGATGCTAGGGCGCAGGATCCTTGCGTCCGACTACAAATGCTGACCACAGGAATGTCAATGTTAGGAAAAATGTCGGTTGGAGTATGCACAATCGCAAGTGCACCATGATGATAATGAGGATGGACATCACTACAAATGCGTAGGGCCTCCGTAACGCTAGTCGAACGATCCACATAATGATTTTCTTCTATTATCAGTTCCGCCGATCAGTTTACCGGCAGTGGACGACTGTCGTTTAGGATTGCGCAAGTTAATCGCGATACCTGAACCAGGTTTCCGGTAATGTTTGCGTCGTACGATCTGGCGGAGCTTTGACCG
>JBEEGK010000269.1:0-6643 GCA_041166845.1 Acidobacteriaceae bacterium | reverse complement strand
GTTCGGATGAAACTAATGTTCACGCGATTTGTACCTGACAACACCGGAATCTCCATCTGTCCGGTAACCGCATCGGATGTTGCGGCTGTGGTTCGGCCATTCACTTCGACCTTCCACGCTGGATAATTAAATAGCTTTACCACCAGCATTCCGGGCCGGCCCACTTCCGCGCTAAAAGATTTTGATTCCGGATTCCACGTTTTTACCTTCTTGCTGATGGCAGTGCTCGCGCGCTGATCGTCCGCGGAAGGTTTGTCAGAGGATTTTCCTCTGCTCACGAATCCCACCAGCGGAGCGTCTCGCTTGGTCTCATACGCGTCAGCTCCGGCAGGTACGTATTCGTCCACGCCTTCGTAGCCCTTTCCGCTTTCCTGATCATCCAGCATTTCCGCAATATCGCCTGAGTTGTCCCACCACGGGGGCAGCACCCGATGCCACACGAAGACGATGGTCGAAAATAGGACGAGGACAACTAACGTTCTCGAAATCCATGAGCGCCACGCCGGGGCGACGGCGAGGGTCATCGCCACGTTCAGGCACAGCAGCCATCGCCAGGGAAGCTGCACGAAGCGCAGTTCGGGCAAATGCCTCCACGCGGGAAGAGTAAACGACACCATCGGGACTGCCGCAGCCGCACCCCACGCGAATACGTACCACCATTCGACCGACTCCCGTTTCCGTCGGAGGAAAAAGTATAGGGCTGCCAGGGCTAGTACGGCGATCTCAGCAACCGCCACCAGTGAGACCAGAGAATTAAACACATTGTGATCAGGGTCATCTAGGACGGTGAACAAAAAGTTATCTTCGGGACGCACCCCGGGCGCAAGTACCTGTGAGAGATTGACCCACTTCTGCTCGGCCATTACCGGCGCCAAATAAAACGCGGCTAGGCCGGCAGCCAACAGAAGCGCGCCGCCGGTGTAAAGCAAGGTTCTCCACGATCTGCGAGTTATCGCTAAAAGCACCGCGAAAAACCCCAGAGAGTATGTGGCCATCACTGCGGATGGAATATTCGTGAGCCATGCCCCGGCCAAAATGATCACCAGCACAAGCACAGGTCGCAGTCTTTTTCCGGATGGCGCTTCCACTAGACGAAGCACGAGAAGAACAAGCAAAGGCAGCAGTGCTGCCGCTAAAAGTTCAGCGAAGGCGCTTCGCCAATAAACGATTACCAGGTGATATGGATTCGCCGCAAAAAGCGCCGCCGCGAAGGTGGCATCCTGGCGGGGCAGCCACCGGCGCGCCAATAGGAACATCGAGCATCCCGATAGCGTGAGAGCAATCCAGATATATGCGGCGGGAACCAGTTTCCACGGAAGCAATAGTCCCAACACCGCGCCCAATGTCCAAGATGCCGGAGGGTAGAAGATAAATCGGGGTTCACCGTATCCATAATGAGCGAAGGCCGCCCAGTGCGGATGCAAATTGCCGTGCTTCCACTGATTGACCACCTCGATCCACGAATTCATGTGGAACTCAAAATCGTGACCGGAGGGAATTCCGAAATGAAAGAAAGGCAGGACTACGGCCAGCGCCGTGATCATGATGATGAACAGCGGCCACGGAGCTAGCGACGGCGGAACGGAGTTCGGATTGTGATACCGGGAGTCGCTTGATCGCTCTCCGGATACAGTCAGGTTCAGATTTATTCTCCACAAGAGAACGGCCGAAGCGCCGGGCTCAATAGCGGTATGAGAATATCAGCAGTGATAAAGAAATCTTGCGCCTCATCTGTAATTTGGCATTCGGAGAGCGGTGAATGAGAATTCGCGAAGCACTTGGTGGTCTGGTTGTAACAATGATGTTCGCCACCGGTGGCGCACGCGGCGCGGCGCAAACGTCTACGAGCACACCCTTCGAGCCGCTAAATCGATGGAAAAATGCAATCGTCAGTGGAGACGAGAACTCGCTGCGAGCGCTTTATAGCGTGAATCCAGCAGCCAAGATCACCGCGTCTAACGGAGAAATTGGGGCCGATGAAGACGTGGCGTTCTGGAAAAATTTAAAAGTTCGCAGGCTCAAAGTGGACGTAGTGGAATCGGATTCCTCAAAACCTGGCCTGCAGCAGTTGCTTCTGCAATTGGAAATCTCGTCCTCGGACAAATCAAAGCCGCGCACGATGTTCGTTTCGGAAGGTCAATTCTGGCAACAGCAAGGTGAGCAGTGGCGGATCGTTGCAGTGCAGCGCACAGACGCAGCGCGTCTCCAGCAGCCAATCTCTACTAACAAAGAGCTTTATCCGACCAATGTAGACGGAGCTGAAGAGATCAAACAAGCCCTGGGACGCGCCACCAAAGCCCACAGGCGGGTGCTGGTTGTGTTCGGCGCAAACTGGTGTTTTGACTGCCACGTGCTCGATCTTGCCTTTCATCGTGCCGACCTTGCCCCATTGATCGCTAAGAATTATGAAGTGGTGCATGTGGACATTGGTAAAGGCGAGAAGAACCAGGACTTGATGGAGAAATATCAGGTGCCGATGAAGAAGGGAATTCCCGGCGTCGCGGTCCTCGAGAGCTCTGGGAAATTGCTTTACAGCCAAAAGAATGGGGAGTTTGAGAAGGCCCGTTCGCTCGGACCAGAAGATTTGCTTGCATTCCTCAACAAATGGAAGCCGCAAGCGAATTAGTAATTTCCCCGGTTACACCAGCGCTCGTGCAGCGCGCTGTTTCCGGAGTCGCTGCAGAAATTCTTCCCGCCCCAGAGAGCTATTTCGCAACAGTTCGCGGAGCGCATCTTCGCTTTCCTCGCCTGAGTCTTGTTGCAAAATGCCTTGCGATTCCCCGGCGCCGCTTGCTTTTAGATTGTGCGGGACAATCAAAAGCTCGGGCTGAGAGTTCGGCAATCCAATGAGAGTGTGGATAAAATTTTCCACCTCTTCACATTGCTGGTTCGTAGCGAGAACAAACTCGATGCCCATGCCGAATCCCGAATGCATTAGCCGCACAATGCCTTCAGCTTGCACTTCCATGCCGGCAGCCTTCAGGCAAAGCGTGAGCCTTGTGCGTTCGGGAAATGGTGATTCAGTTTCCACATAACATCCACCCGAACTTAGGTCTGTCAGCTTGCAATGTGAGTGAGAAGGAGCTTTCGGCTCGTCGCCCGGTGACCCTTGGGCGCGATTGACGACCCAATCCTTGAGCGTTGCGCGTAACGCTGCGGGAACATCTACGAACCGAACACCCGACTCTCCATTTGGGTTCGCCCACGCAACTACCCCTCGGATTTCGACCTCGGTGTCAGTTTCCTTCAGCATGAAATGCGCCAACACTGCGGCCGAAGGACCAAGCGGCTGCACTGACAAAATGTCCATGCCATCCTCGCTGAGATCGAGCAGGACGGCTTCCATGTCTAATCCGTTTTGAATTTCAAGGCGTACCGGAATTTGCACCGAGACGCGCAGCGATCCGCGGCGCTCGCGTTTGATTAGCGTTGTAGCGGCCCGCAGACCCGTTTGCGCTTGCTCGGCAGAGATTGGTTTGTAGAGTACAAAATTGGCTCCCGCGCCGAAGACGGTACGCGCCTTAGTCTTGTCACTCAGCAGAGCTATAGTGACCGCGGTTTTACCGTCAGCGCTGGCGGAAGCATTCTCCAGAACGCGTACCGCGCTTTGGCGGTCATCAAAGTCAACAATAATTGCATCAAATTTTTCGCGGGTAACGTTTTTGGGGCCATCGGCGCATCCGCAGATCTGCACAGCGATACCGAAGCCACGGAGCGCAGGAATAAGGACCTCCGCCGCCTTTTCGTCGTTCGAAACCAGCAGTGCTTGGAATGCCATCTGTAGCGTATCTGCCTAGTGTGACCGGCTGCCTACGGCCAGCGTGGGGCTATGCCGCGCACAGGCTTCGCCGCTGCTGGCTGGCTGTTTGCGGTGGAAGCCCCCGCTCTCGCGGCCATACTGCCGGCATCATCAACTTCCGACAGAACGGCGTTATCGTCGTCGTCATTTTCCGCAAGCAGGGGGGCGATTTCGCGGAGTTTTTCCGCCGCCTGCTGTAACATTTCTATTTGCTTTCCCAATTGCGCATACTTCGCCTGCTTGCGCCGCAAAACCTCGTGAATATCCTTCATGCTTCCCCCTATCTGAAATCTAAGGAGAATGCACGCCAGGGTCAACGGCTATCGCCGAAGGTAAGGTTACGGGAGTAATTCAGGAGAAAAGCAGGTGGCACCCAAGGGAACCAGTTTGGGAGCAACAAAAAGCCCCCGCTTTAGCGGAGGGTTTTCAGAGTTAGGAAAACAATTTAACTACATCTTGATTTTGCGTCGCACTAAACCAGCGATTCCCAGCGCTCCAGTACCCAGCAAAGCGAGTGTGCTAGGCTCCGGGACGACTACAGTGAACGTTCCGCTGCGTAGGCGCGCCGTCTGCGGCAGGTGCTGACTCAAACCAAACAGCAGTTGTACTTTGGCATTTTTGATGATCTTACCGTTGCCCATGGTGCCGCTTACCAGACCACTCAGAGTGTAGGACTCCCCACCATTCGAGGTCCAAGTTGCCGGACCGGTGAATGTGCCCGTGAAGATCGTGCCGGCGGGGTTGCCGTCGTGTCCGTTACCAACAATCTTAAACATTCCGCCTGCCGCGAATGTCCCTCCGAAGCCTATGCTGCCCGAACTCAGGACTCCAGTTGTAAAACTGACCGTTCCAACGTTGCCTTTTGAAGTCAGCCCGTTGAAATTGGTGAAACTGACTAGAGTTGAATTCGAAATGCCAAAGCCTGTTTGGCCGGCGGAAAGAATGACTTTCCCGCCTTGATTTTGAAAGACCATATTTGAGCTGTTAGCAAATGCTGCGACCGGTAGAATTATTGCCAGGAAAGCTGTACAAATCGCTCGCTTCATAAACCCTATCTCCTTGACATTCAAAAAAACGTGCAAAAACTCCGGACTCACAACACACTGCTCAAATGGCAATCCGGGAACCGGACAAGTCTACTACGTTAGGCAGAAAGTAAAGCATAAAAATTGTTAATTCCTGTTTAATTGCCAAGAACCCCTCTCGGCCCAACTCCGCATCGGTCGCGACATTTGAGGCTGTTCGCAGTGAAAGAGTTGTATCGATCATGTAGTGGTGGACCCGGAGAGACTTGAACTCCCAACCCCTGCGTTCGAAGCGCAGTGCTCTATCCAGTTGAGCTACGGGTCCAGCCATGCAAAAAATGCGTGAAATATGATAGATGGTGCGCCCGGAGAGATTCGAACTCCCGACCTAACGGTTCGTAGCCGTTCGCTCTATCCAGCTGAGCTACGGGCGCTCAATTACTGCGGTTGGATTATAGCGGGTTGCGGAGAAATTATAACCCATAACTATTCAACGACGGGTTCACTGTGGGCATGTGAAAATATTGCGCTTCGTGAGACAAGTCGAGACTGGTATGCAACGAAAAAAATTCCACGTCCGAGCAATTACTACCGACCTTAGGCCAACGTAACCTACTTAGAATCATCTTGTTAACTATGGCACTGAGGCTGCAAGCATAGCTACAGACGAAGTGGCGCGCAACGGGGCGTTCTTGAGAATAAACTTCGGCCAGAGGTTTTCCAGAACGCCCCTTTGCATAAAGCTCTAAGGCCCCACCGTACTTTTCAAGCAAATATCAGTTTCTCGGAAATATCAATGCCTGCTCCGCGTAACAGTGCGGCCACTACGGCTTCCTGCAGGCGAGAAGCGTCATACTCCAATCGAAGCGTTCTATCTTTTTCGTCGAAAGTCAGGCGTCTGATCCCGTATACCTCACGCATGCCATCCAGTGCGCGCATCTCGGCTTCTCCCGGCGTCGCGCGATATCGGTACACAACTTCCATTTGAGTCATTTGCGCCAAACCCTCCTGTGCCAAGATACAACATCTTTGAAGTGGTCGCGGTAATCTAAACGTAGGCTATGGAAGATGCAGCCGCGGTTAAAGACCCTGTTTGCGGAATGTCCGTAAACCCATCCTCCGCTGCTAATAGGCGTTTTCACGACTCGAAGACCTATTTCTTTTGTTGCGAAAACTGCGCCACGAAGTTTTCAGTCAGTCCAGCGCAGTATATCAACGGCCCAATCCAGGGAAAGAGTCCCGGTGCAGGCTTCGTAAGACTGGGCGAAATAAAAGCGCCAGGTGCAGGCGGCAGCCCCCATGACTCCGACGCTCCCTCCAGTTCCGTCGAAAAAAGTGCCAGCGCCGGGAATTATGTCTGTCCCATGTGCGCCGAAGTGCGCCAGGACAAGCCTGGACTATGTCCTAGTTGCGGTATGGCGCTCGAACCCGAGATGCCACCTTCACTCACGCCCGTCGAGTACACCTGCCCCATGCATCCGCAGATCGTTCGGCAATCGCCGGGAAACTGTCCGATCTGCGGCATGGCACTCGAACCGCGAACAGCTACCGCGAATGACGAAGAGAATCCGGAATTGCGTGAGATGACTCGGCGCTTCTGGGCGAGCTTAATTCTCACGCTTCCTCTGCTCGTGATCGCCATGGCAGAAATGTTGCCAGAGATGAGCATTCATCATCTGCTCTCTCCCCGATGGCTGGTCTGGACGGAGTTGCTGCTGGCGACGCCTGTGGTTCTTTGGGGCGGCCTGCCATTCTTTCAACGAGGATGGACGTCAATCGTTAATCGCTCTACCAATATGTTCACCCTGATCGCCATGGG
>JBEEGK010000268.1:0-9005 GCA_041166845.1 Acidobacteriaceae bacterium | reverse complement strand
TGGACGCGACTTCCGAACCCCACTGGCGAAGGAAAGGATGAACATTGCGAGAGTTCACGGATGATCCGGTTGCATCGCCTGGGTCTGGCACGCTCACACGCCGCCGACTGATCCAAGGTCTCGCCGTTCTCGGGCCTGTCGCGATGCTTACGAAGGCGCAATCAACAGTTGCTCCGCTACGGTCACCGGTCACGAGCGCCGGTGGGGGTCTTAATACGAAGGTGCAGAGTAACTGTTGCCATGTTTTTTCTCCTATCCTGGCTAATACCGCGAATAAGAGAAAAGGGTCTAAAACTGTAACCCGTTTTGTAACCCGACAGCGAAAACATCACTTTTACTGGGGTTTTTGATGATTGGCGGAGAGAGTGGGATTCGAACCCACGTTAAGGTTTCCCCTAAACACGCTTTCCAAGCGTGCGCCTTCAGCCACTCGGCCATCT
Organism: Acidobacteriaceae bacterium; assembly: GCA_041166845.1. Classification (GTDB taxonomy): domain Bacteria; phylum Acidobacteriota; class Terriglobia; order Terriglobales; family Acidobacteriaceae; genus JALYIM01. The sequence goes on along the minus strand of JBEEGK010000268.1, from coordinate 8,565 downwards.
CTCCTGAGGAAGGTGTAGGAGTGATTCTATGGCCTCTAATGCGGAATCCGCAACCCGCGCACAGGTTCAATGGTGAAGCGTTTTGAATTGATGTTTCGTGCTTTTAGGAAAGAGACTCTGGATTTACGGGGGCAGATAGCACGGACGCATTGCTCGAAGAACTTGCACTTGCGGCTGCGGCCTTCACCGCGTTTTCGGGCATGCGATGGTTCAAGCAGAAGAGCGCCAGTTCCAGGCGATCGGCTACCCCTAATTTGTCATAAACTTTTCGTAGATAATTTTTTACTACCTGCTCAGTGGTTCCGACGCGAACGGCGATTTCTTTGTTCTTCATTCCCTGCGTTACGCAGGAAACGATCAGAGATTCTTTCGGAGTCAATTGCACTTTGGAGCGCGAGCTTGCAGGGCGCGTGCCCTGAACTCGATACGCCTTCAGTACCCAGTGTGTGGCCTGAGCATCAAGCCAGGGCTCGCCTTGGGAGACTTTTCGCAGGCAATCCACGAACAACTCGGGCTCAATCTCGCGCGACACGATGGCGTGCGCGCCTCGCCGGAACAACTCGAGGGTAAATTCCTCGTCAGGTTCCAGCGTGAGCACCACAAAGTTCAACGCGGGATTTTGGCGCATCACATCTGAAATTGTGTCGGGACTATCCGCAAGCGCGGCTTCAAAAATCAAAACGTCAGCGGAAAACTTTTGCGTCGCGGAAATGGTTTGCCCCAGGGTCTCAGCCTGGCCAACAACGCGAATGTCGTCTTCGACAGCGAAAATCTTTCGCAAGCCGGCGCGGAAAATTGCCTGTGAGTCAGCCACGATCACGCGAATAAGGTGAGCGTCACCGTTCATTTCCTGCGGCTTCGCGGTCACAGCTTCCGTGCTTAGAATAGGGCTTGCCATTAGATTCCTTGCCGCTTAGCAGCGTTCAAAACGGTACTCGTCAATCACCACACCAACGTCCCGGCGTCCGCCATCTTCAAAACTGCGCACGACCCGTCCGCGACAATCGAGTTGCACATCAGATTCGACGCCCATCACCTGCGCGGGCAAGGAAATAGTGAAATCCACCAGTGAGCCCACGGGGATGTCGGAATCCACTTGAAAGAGAACACCGTTAGCAGAAATATTCTGGGTCTCGGCAAGGCTCTCGCCTGATTTTGATTTCAGAGAAATCGGCAGCTTGATAGGAAATCTCGGCGCACTCTGCATGTCTGCATAAATTGCGCGCTGCTTTGCGACCGCAGCAGCGGAGCCATCGTGACCTGCAGCTTCACTCTTAATCTCTGAAGACCCTGCTAAATTTCCGTTCTTTCCGGATTGGTTGTAATCTTCCATCACGCCCGCAGATTACACCGCTGAACCACCCCGGCAAAGTTACCGAAGTCACGGAACTAGTAGGGATAAACGGCTATGTATCAGGCACTTACCCTTAGATTTTTGCGGCGTCTTCGCGTGTGACGAACGGCAGAAAGTTAGGTCAGAATTTTGTGACTTCGGTGAAGTTGAAGTCGCGAACTTTCATGGCGGGGACCACCATGTCGAATGATTCTTCTCCGCTTGCGCGCACCGGGGGGCCCATCTCTTCCACGCCCGACAGCATGTGTATCAAGCTTTGATTGAAACGGAAATTTCTGATGCCGTGAAGAATCTTGCCATCCTCGACATAGAACGTGCCGTCCCGTGTCATACCCGTGAGAATTTTCTCGTATGGATCAACTTCGCGGATGTACCACAAGCGTGTGACCAGAACTCCGCGTTCGGTGGACGCGATCATTTCCTCAACGGTCTTTGGTCGCGATGGTCCTTCGAAAACAATATTCATGGGCGCTTCGCCGATCTCGTTAGGCAGAGGAAATCCGTGACCAGTTGCCTCGATGGGTCCTACCTTATCTTTATATTCCGACTCGCGCATCTTTTCCGCCGTGGAGCGCGCATAAACCAAACGCTTGACGACGCCCTTGTCTACCAGCTGTAGACGATGACGACGCAGACCTTCTCCGTCGAATGGCGAGTTGGATTGCGAGGGATGCGCTACGTCATCCCAAATGCTGATATTTTCACCAAACAATTTTTCTCCCACCCGATTGTTGAGAAAAGAACGCTGGTCGAGAATTGCGAGCCCACTGAAATCGGGGAACATAAATCCCACCATATCGAGCACAGCGGCGGGCTCGAGAATTACCGTGTACTTCCCTGCGGATATCTCGTGCGGATTTGCCGAGTCGAAGGCTTTGCGCGCTGCAACTTCAGCCAGTTCGACGGGACGAAGTTGTGAAACATCTGGGAAATTTGCCTTCTGCCAACCCGAGGAATTTTCACCCAGCATAGTGATCGAGACTTCCGAAGAAGTCTGCGTGTGCCAGGTTGAGAGTCCACGGGAATTGAATATTCCCTCTAGCGACTCCGCAGAGGAAAAGATCCCGGCCGTGGTCAGATTGCGTTTATCAGCGACGGCGACGATTTTCTTCACCGCTTCGGCGCGCTGTTTAGGAGTGGTGGCAGCTGTAGTCTCAAAATAGCGGCTCGGAATTCGAACTTCGGAGTTGCCGGGATTTGACGGTACCGGCAATAGATCCGGGTCAGGATGCTGCACCCTGGCGAGGGTTTCCGATGCCTGCACTACGCGCCTGATGCTGTCATCATCGAACTTGTTAGTGGTAGCGCGCGCGGTGCGTCCAGAAAAAACTGTTCGTACAGAAATGCCGTAATTCTCTTCCGCAACGTTTTGATGGATCGTGTTGTTCGCGAAGCGGGTAAGAGCTGAGCGGCCACCATAAACAATGACTTCGACTTCATCCGCGGTCGAGAGCTTCTTGACGCGTTCGAAAATATCTCCGGCTTGAGCTTCGGTCAGCATCGTTAGGTTCCCTTGTACGCGCTGCCGACTTCAATATTCCTGAATCGTGCGGGAGAAGCTCCGTGGCCGGTGCCCATCACTTGCTGTGGCTGCCCCTTGCCGCAGTTCGGCGTTCCCCACAGTGTCCACTCATCGCGCGAGCAGATGGCATCCATCGAGTTCCAGAAGTCGGTCGTGATTCCAGAATACGAAGGGTTTTTCAGCATGCGCGCGCGCTTGCCGTTCTTAATTTCCCAGCCAAGCTCGCATCCAAATTGAAAGTTGTAGCGCTTGTCGTCAATGGACCACGAACGGTTGGTCTGCATGAGGATCCCGTGCTCGGTGGATGCAATTAACTGCTCCAGTGTGAGTGGCTGCTCCCCTGGCAAAATACTGATGTTGGTCATGCGAATAATCGGAAGGCGGCTCCAGCCTTCTGCGCGCAACGTGCCTCCGGAGCGGGATTCGCCGATAGTGTGTGCGGTCTCTCGCGAACTGAGATAGCCGGTGAAGAGTCCATTGGTAATGATCGGAGTGCATTGCGCGGCCACGCCTTCGTCGTCGTAAGCAAAAGTTCCGAGACCGGGGCCATGTGCTTCGCGAGCGTCCGCGACAACGTTCACAAGATCGCTGCCATATCGCAAGGTACGCAATTTTTCGAGAGTCAAGAATGAAGTGCCGGCGAAATTCGCCTCCATGCCCAGCACGCGATCCAGCTCGATGGGGTGCCCAACAGACTCGTGAATCTGCAATCCTAGTTGCGAGCTATCGAGGATGACGTCAAATTTACCTTCGGGACAACGATCGGCGGTCAAGAGGGCTACGGTTTCTTCTCCAATGCGGCGCGCGTTGTCCACCAATTTCAGTTCATCAATCAGTTCGTACCCTTTGTTCTGCCACTGGCCGCCAAACGAATTGGGATAGGAACGCTTCTGAATTTCGCTGCCAGCAAATGCGTAGGCGGCATAGCCCGCGCCCGTGACGAATTTCGTCTGATGAATATTTGCCCCACCGGAAGAAAAATACCACTGCTCTTCGCGGCGAATATTCAAATTCGTCTCCGCCAATGTCACGCCTTTTACGGAGCACAGTTCAGAATCAATCTTGAGCAACAACTCCATGTTCTGTTCCACGGAAGTTGTGAAGGGATCGATTTTATAGGGCGCAATCCACTCGGCGCTGACCGCATCTTCCGGAGCCAACTGAACATCGCGTACCTTCACCTGCGCAGAAGCTCTCGCAATTTCCAGTGCACGTGCGGCCGTTGCCTCAACTGCCTCGCGACGAAGATCGTCGGTCGCGGCGAATCCCCAGGCGCCGTTGGCGAGAACGCGGATGCCGACGCCTAGTGACTCTGCGACTGAGGCGCTGCCTACTTTTCCATTCTTGGTGGAGAGAGTACGGCTTCGATCGTCAACGATTCGCAGGTCTGCGTAGGAAGCTCCGCGCTGCGTGGCGACGTCAAGGGCCCAGTCGGCAATCTGTTTCATGAAACTAAAATTTATCACAGTGGACGGGAGGCATTTGGTGGCACAGATTGCAACGCAAGCTGAAAATAAAAACCCCTCGGAGAATTTCTCCAAGGGGCTCTTCCCTCAACTTAGCGGCTGGGATGGTTACCGTCTCCAGTGTTCGCGATCATTTCCACGTCCGCGGTCGTCGTCATCTCTGTCTCTTCGATTCCAATCGCGGCGGTCATCGCGATCATAGCGACGATCACGCTCGAAGCGATCGTAACCCCGATAGCCATAGCTCGGATACACATTCGCCGGGGCGTAGGCGTAAGGACGCGCGTAATAATATGGGCTTGGATGCGCGTAAATATATCCATAAGCGGGCCTCGCGTAGCCAGGTCCAACGTTGAACTGGACCACCACTTCTGCATTAGCACGAGAAGGAACCGCCACGCTCAAGGCCATCGCCAACCCAAACATTGCAAGTAGAGTTCGTTTCATCACTGCACCTCCGTCCATGCAGATACAAACCCTCGCAGGATGGGAAAGTTGTGGCTCGGCTAAAGCGTTCCGTGTCACAGACATCGACCCGCATCGGTGTCGTTTGCTGCTGAACACAAAAACAAAAAAAGAGCGGCTTTCGCCGCCCTGAAAAATAAAAGCTTCGCGGGCGAGGGCGCCCGCGCCACACGATCGCGATTTAGGTTCCTTCGCTCCAGCCCGCGAGATATTCTTCCTGCTCCGGCGTGAGCTTATCAATTTTTATTCCCATGGATTCCAGCTTCAACTTGGCTACTCGTTTGTCGAGATCATCGGGAACTTTGTAGACGTTCTTTTCCAATGTCTTGTAATTCTTCACCATGTATTCGACTGAAAGCGCCTGGTCGGCGAAGCTCATGTCCATTACCGACGGCGGATGTCCCTCTGCGGCAGCCAGATTAATTAAGCGTCCTTCGCCCAGGAGATTGATTTTTCGTCCGTCTTTCAGTGAATATTCTTCCACCGAGGTGCGCGTGGTGCGCTTTGAGGAGGACATCTTCTCGAGTGCAGGGATGTCAATTTCAACGTTGAAGTGGCCGGAATTGGAAATTATTGCGCCGTCTTTCATGAGGTCGAAATGGTCTTTCGTCAGCACGCTCTTGTTTCCTGTGACGGTGCAAAACACATCGCCAAGTTTCGCCGCCTCGGTCATGGACATCACGCGGAAACCGTCCATTACAGCTTCGAGCGCTTTCGTCGGATCCACTTCGGTGATGATGACTTCGGCGCCGGCGCCACGTGCGCGGCTTGCAAGTCCGCGTCCACACCATCCGTAGCCAGCGACTACAAATTTGGAGCCTGCGAGCAGGAAGTTGGTAGCGCGAATGATCCCGTCGAGGGTGGACTGTCCAGTCCCGTAGCGGTTGTCGAACAAGTGTTTGGTATCGGCATCGTTGACGGCGACGATTGGGAACCGCAGCACGCCTTCCTTCGCCATCGCGCGCAGGCGAATGACTCCGGTGGTAGTTTCTTCGGTGCCACCGATCACGCCGTTAAGCGCGTCCTGCCGCTTGGTGTGGAGGATCGTAACCAAATCAGCGCCATCGTCCATGGTGATCTGTGGATGGTGGTCAATGGCCGCGAGAATGTGATTGTAGTAAGTCTCGTTGTCTTCACCTTTAATCGCGAAAACCGAAATGCCGTGGTCACGAACCAGGCTGGCGGCGACATCATCCTGCGTCGAAAGCGGGTTCGACGCGCAGAGCACGACATCTGCTCCGCCATCGCGCAGCGCGATGGCAAGGTTTGCAGTCTCAGCGGTAACGTGCAGACAAGCTGAAATCCGAATTCCCTTCAGCGGCTGGTTCTTAATGAATTCTTTGCGAATGATCTGCAAAACTTTCATGGACTGATTCGCCCAGTCAATGCGCTTTTTGCCAAGATCGGCAAATTCCATTCCCTTAACGTCGCTATTCACTTGTGTGGCTGTGGTGGACATGAATCTCCTGTTGGAATGAATCTCTTAGAATTGTAAAAACTTGGTGCGGAAAATTGGCACACCATTCAGTAATGCCGAACTTTAATGAGGACACGACCGGAAGCCGTGCCCTCCGTGAAGGTGTGTTACCTGCGGACTGTCTGCGCTACCGACTCGCGCAGCCCTGCATCGCTCGCCAGTTTGTCGGCTTTGTCAGTAGCTTCCCAAGTGAAGTCGGGATCGCTACGCCCAAAGTGTCCGTAGGCTGCCGTCTTGCAGTAAATCGGACGACGCAATTTCAGCGAATCAATGATCCCCTTCGGGGTCAGCTTGAAATGCGAGCGGATGAGGTCCGGAAGAATAGCTGGGTCCACTTTGCAGGTACCGAATGTATCCACTAGTACGCTCACTGGATCCGCGATTCCGATCGCATAAGCCAACTGCACTTCGCAGCGATCCGCCATCCCTGAGGCGACGATATTTTTGGCGATGTGACGCGCCATGTAGGCCGCCGAGCGATCAACTTTGGTCGGATCTTTACCGCTGAAAGCGCCGCCGCCGTGACGTCCCATGCCGCCATACGTATCCACGATAATCTTGCGGCCGGTAAGGCCGGTATCGCCCATCGGTCCACCAATCACGAAGCGGCCCGTTGGATTGATGTGGTACTTGGAATCTTCGTCGAGCAGGTTGGCCGGAATCGTGGACTGAATTACGTGCTTAAGAATGTCGCTACGCAACTCGTCGTTGCTGACGGTTTCGGCATGCTGAGTGGAAATCACCACTGCATCTATTCGAATGGGTTTGTGGTTCGCATCATACTCGACGGTAACTTGGGATTTTCCGTCAGGACGAAGATAAGGAAGTTTGCCTTGTTTTCTAACTTCCGAGAGCCGGTGGGTAAGCTTGTGGGCCCACGCGATTGGGGCCGGCATGAGCTCTTCAGTCTCGTTGCAGGCAAAACCGAACATCATGCCCTGATCGCCCGCGCCACCAGTATCCACGCCCATGGCAATGTCGCCGGACTGTTTGTTAATGCTGGAAATTACCGCGCAAGTATTGGAATCGAATCCATAAAGCGCATTGTTGTACCCTATGGCTGAAATCGTGCCGCGAACCAGGCTTTGGAAATCCACGTAAGCCTTGGTTGTGATTTCGCCGGCAATTACAACCAGACCGGTCGCGGTCAGGGTTTCGCAGGCAACGCGGCTGGCGACGTCTTCAGCCAGGCAAGCGTCGAGGATAGCGTCAGAAATCTGGTCAGCAATCTTGTCGGGATGCCCTTCGGTCACAGATTCAGAGGTAAAAAGATAGCGGTTTTTAGATGCCAATATACTTCTCCTTCAATTTCGTTGAAGTGGTTGCAAATCCGAACACAACCATCAATTTATCAACAGTTTGACTCTCTAGAAAACTATCAGAGCAGGCCTTGCCGCGCAACGATTTTACCGTCAAATGAGGAGAATGCCATCCAGGGGTATCGCACGGGCTGCGGGATGCGATCCGGCAGGGTTGAACGGCAACACGATGTTATTAGCAAGTGCTGGGAAACCGTGGCTTTAGAGATACGAGGTTACCAAGGTTGGTTGCCCATCAATTCGAGCGCCGCATATAATCGCATGACACTGGCAATAAAACTCTAATTCAGACACTGTTCGCAGTGGATTCGGCTAACTCGTTTTCTGATCGTTTCACCTGGGATGTTGAGGACTATGTTTCATGACTGAGGCCACGGGCACCGCTCCAAGCAGGCAAAGTCTGGAACTCAACATTTTTCATGATGTTGCCAAGGCTCTCACCTCATCTCTCGATCTCGATTCCATTCTGCAAACCATCATGGAAAAGATGGCGGAATATTTCCGTCCTGACAACTGGTCTTTGCTGATGGTGGATGAAGAGAAACAGGACCTCTATTTCGCAATCGCCGTGGGCAGCGCAGCAGAAGCCCTCAAAAATGTGCGCCTGAAGATTGGCGAAGGAATCGCCGGACACGTGGCAAAAACCGGCGAAAGGCTTATCGTCACCGACGCACAGACGGATCCGCGCTTCGCCAAACGCATTGACAAGATGACGCAGTGGGAGACGCAATCCATCGTTTGCGTTCCAGTTCACTCCCGGCATCGCGTATTGGGCGTCATTCAACTGGTCAATGTGGACATGGAGCATTTCGGCGATAAAGAGTGGTTCTTTCTGCAATCTCTCTGTGACTACGCTGCCATTGCGATCGAGAACGCGCGTGCGGTGGAGAAGATACAGGAACTCACTATCACCGACGATTGCACGGGACTCTATAACGCTCGCCACCTCTACAAGACTCTCG
>JBEEGK010000267.1:0-2733 GCA_041166845.1 Acidobacteriaceae bacterium | reverse complement strand
TGAGGCCATCGCCAACAAAGACCACAATTGCGCGATGGCGCAATGGGGCGTTGCCATGTCGCATTACCACGGCTTGTGGAGGAGTGGCGATCTGGATGCTGGACGAACGGCGATGAAGCAAGCCTCTAAAATCGCTGCTCAGAACAAGGCCACCACAGCGCGCGAAAGAGGCTACCTCGACGCACTTGACGAAATCTATAAGCAAGACGGCAACGACCAATCCGCCCGTGCGCTCTCATACCAGCAGAGATTAGCGAAATTGCGGACGGACTATCGGGATGACACCGAGGCCAGCATTTTCTATGCGTTGTCACTGGATGTGACGGCTGACAAGACTGACAAAACGTTTGCCGACCAGCGCAAGTGCGGCGAGATTCTCGAGCCCATTTTTCAACATCAGCCGCGTCATCCTGGAGTAACGCACTATCTCATCCACTGCTACGACAATCCTGTATTGGCTGAGAAAGGGCTGGAACCCGCCCGTCGCTACGCGAAGATTGCTCCGGCTTCGGCGCATGCGCAACATATGCCTTCGCACATATTTACTCGTGTGGGCTCGTGGCAAGAATCCATCGAGTCGAATGATCATTCAAAGTTATCGGCGACACAAGCGGAGGCCACTTCGACCAACGGTGAAGCGCGTGACCAGCGCTTGCATGCCATGGATTACCTAGAGTATGCCTACCTGCAGTCGGGACTCGACCGTAGCGCGAAAAATATTTTGGACGAAATGAAATCTCTCGGCCCGGTGAGCGGTCTCACTCACACCGGGAGCTATGCAACCTCTGCAATCCCGGCACGATATGCGATTGAGCGCCGCGACTGGAAACAGGCGGCTGAATTGAAACCTGACGTCACGGCAGTGCCGTGGGCTGAAGCACTTACCTGGCTGGCGGTCGGCGAAGGCGCCGCACGGTCGTCCGATATCAATCGCGCGAAAGAAGCGGAGCGATCGCTAACTCTCCTGCGGGAAAAAGCTGCTGCGATGAAGAACGATTACTGGGCAAGTCAGATTGATGTCCAACGCCAGGAAGTCTCCGCGTGGATCGCGCAAATAGCCGGAAATCACGAGGCAGCGATTGCGAGCATGAAAGCGGCGGCGGTACTGGAAGAGAGTATGGACAAGGACGCGGTCACCCCAGGTGCAATTACTCCGGGCCGCGAGATGCTGGCAGAACTGCTCGCTATGAATGGTCAGACTTCGCAGGCACTTGCGCAATACGAATCCGTTCTCCGGCTCGCCCCAAACCGGTTCAACGCCCTTTACGGCGCGGCAGCTTCTGCTGAATCGGTGGGCTACGCGACTAAGGCCGCTGAATACTATCGTAAGTTGGCGACTGTCGCGAAAGACGACGAACGTCCAGAACTTGTAACCGCAAAAAAGAAGCTCCCTATCGCAAAAAACTAGCGCCCGGCACTCGGCCAAGTGTATCTTGCTGTGGCATGCCAAAAAGCGGACCGGGAATCTCGCGTACACTCGTCCGCGTTCTTATCCTGCTCGGCCTTTCGGTTTTTATCAATTACATCGATCGCGCAAATCTCTCGATTGCGGCCCCTCTGCTGAAGGTCGAACTTCACCTTTCCGCTTCGCAACTGGGCATTCTGCTCTCGGCGTTTTTTTGGACATACGCCTGCATGCAGATCACAGCCGGCTGGCTGGTGGATCGTTTTGAAGTGAAGTGGGTTTTGGCCACTGGCTTCTTTGTATGGACCGTTGCCACGGCCGCAACAGGCTTCGTTCACACTTTCGCGACATTGATGGCAGTACGCGTTGTCCTCGGCATCGGAGAGTCGGTCGCTTATCCAGCCTACTCAAAGATTTTTTCAGCTCACTTTGTAGAGAGACAACGAGGTGTCGCGAACTCAGCTATCGGAGCCGGGCAAGCGCTGGGCCCCGCGCTCGGCATGCTTTTTGGCGGAGTTCTAGTTGCGCGTTTCGGCTGGCGACCATTCTTCATCGGACTTGGACTCCTCAGTCTCATCTGGCTGCCACCGTGGTTGATGTGGATGCCACGCTCCGTGGTTCCCGCTCCTGATACGAAACGAGGCCCCAAATTTTCGGAAATTATTAGGCAGCGTTCCTCCTGGGGAACATGCATCGGCCATTTTTGTACGAACTATGGCCTGTACTTTCTCTTGACCTGGCTTCCCTATTATCTCGTCGCCGACCGTCATTTTTCCCTGGGGCGCATGTCGAAAGTCGGCGGCGCGACCTTTTTCCTGGCAGGTCTTTCTTCTATCGTTTGCGGACGCATTTCAGATTTTTGGATTTCATCCGGAGCCTCGCCTACTCGGGTTCGTAAAACTTTCATGGTAATAGGCATGATTTCCGGCGGGGCGTGCTACGCGGGTTGCGCGGCGGCTCCGGATGGCCTCTTTGTTGTGTTGCTACTGCTCGCGGGCGTGGCCCATGGACCGGTCACTTCCAACCTCAACGCGATTACACAAACCCTCGCTGGGCCGCTCGCCTCTGGGCGGTGGATGGGAATGCAGAATTTCATCGCTAACCTCGCCGGCGCCGTCGCGCCCGCGCTCACCGGATACCTGGTGGACCGCACCGGACACTTCTACTGGCCATTCCTCATTACGGCGTCCGTTGCCTTTATCGGAGCGCTGCAATGGATACTTGTTATTGGCGCGGTTGAGCCGGTGGACTGGAAAACAGAACTAAGACCAATTTCTGCTCTCAATTAAAAATCACTTTCTACGCGGAGGCAGGGCTCACATAAGAAC
>JBEEGK010000266.1:0-6123 GCA_041166845.1 Acidobacteriaceae bacterium | reverse complement strand
CCTGCCGCGCTGCGCGCATGAAGCGATAGCTGCTGCAACAAACGGCCTGCGCGCTCCGCTCCACCTTTTGATAATACGTAATCCAGCGAATCCAGCCACTCCCGCGTCTCCAGAACTTCCGAACCGTTGGAACTGGTTTCTGCCACTTTATAGGTCTCTGCCACGTCTTGGTTTCTCCTAAGGATGGGAACTAACATCATAACAACAATGCGGCCCTTACAGACGAGCGCTGCACGCTACCCTTACTCCTCCCTCGGAAGGACGGGAGTTTAAACAGCTGAATTCCGGAAACAAAAGGCAAGGCAGCGTCATCTAACCAGCCGAGAAGTGAGTTCGCGGCGTCTTCCCAGAGAAAGCAAGAAACTTTCGAGAGCCACCAGAAGAGGAGAAACTCAATGTCAAAGAAAAGTTCGAATGGCAATTCCGCAAGAATTAACGCGCAACCTCGCCTGCATCAGAAAGCCCGCCAAATTCAGGAATACGGCACCGTCACTCATGCTCTTCCTTTAGATCTGGAAGAGCCTGTCCGCCTGGAGATGACAGAACACCTCAATCAGCTCCTCGCTGACACGATGACCCTTCGCGATCTCTATAAAAAATCGCACTGGCAAGTTGCAGGACCCACCTTTTATCAATTGCATTTACTCTTCGACAAACATTTCGAAGAACAGGCGGAGCTGGTGGATACCATCGCCGAACGAATCCAACTGCTCGGCGGGATCAGCCTCGCCATGGCGCCCGATATTGCCGAGACCACAAAGCTGGAACGCCCTCCCCGCGGCCGTGAAGAAGTGCCAGTGCAAATCTCACGCCTGATGGATGGCCACCAGATCATTATCTCGGAGTGTCGTGAACTGGCGAAGCGCGCCGATAAGCTGGGGGACGATGGAACCAATGACCTAGCTGTCAGCGACGTGCTGAGGGCTAACGAATTGCAAGCCTGGTTCTTGGGCGAGCACCTGGTAGATATGCCGCTAGTCCACGCAATTGAGCCCGACAGATCAGAAGACTAATTATTGGCGGTCATGTGCGGATTGTTCGGTTCTGTTTAGAGGTCAGCCTCAAGCTGGCCTCTTTATTTTATCGGATAAGTATCATATTTTCTGTGATATCCAAGCCTTGGCTCACGGACTTTCACCAACTGAGACGACCAATAGCCCTGATCTGCGTACTATTTAGATAAATTGATGCCCATCTAAAGCAGTTTTGGCGTGAACGCCTGACAGACTACTGACATCCAAGCAAACGAACTTAAAGATTTTTAGCGTTGCACCGATGGAAAGGGATGAACGCCATGGATGAATCCACGATTTCCGAGATCAGCGACTCCGTCAGTAATCAAGCCGGGGAGTGGAAGCAGGCTGCGGGACAAGCGGTAAATGAAGTTAAGGACCGCACGATTCGGGCACTGAGCAGCGCGGGCCGCACCGTGGGTGAAACATTGACGAACGCGAAATGCCGCCTCCAGTCTACGGCGCAAAATGCGCGTGATCAGGTGCGTCGCACAGCCGATGAAAAACCATTACAACTGATCGCAGGCGTCGCGGCTGCGGCTTTTATAGCGGGCGTCCTGCTGCGGGTGTGGAAGGCGAACCAACATGCATGAATCCAGATACGCGGGGGAAGATAAAAATCTGGCGAGCCTGGTGACGGAGATTCGCGACGAAGTTAAGGACTTCGCGGAAACTCGCGTCGCGATGCTCAAAGCGGAGTTACAGGAAAAAGCCGCTGCGGCAAAAGTTTGGGGTCCGTTGGCAGGAGGCGCACTTCTCCTTCTGGGCACGGCTTACATTCTAGTGACGCTTGCTATCGTGAGTCTGATAGCAGCCTTGCTTCCAGATAATCCATTCCGCTGGGCCATCGGCTTCGCTGTGATCGCCGTGCTGTGGGGACTGATCGGAGGCCTATTTGCGTACCTTGCTAAAAAGAAGCTCACAGCCATAGGCATGTTCCCGAAAAAAACCGTGGAAGTTCTCAAGGCTGACAAGGTTTGGCTGCAACAAGAGGCGAAAAATCAGATATGAGTGCATTGCCGAGTTACGAACTGGAATTAAGGGCCGCTGCGGAACGGAAGCGTCTGCATGATTCGGTGACAGAATTAAAAACTCGGGTACGCGAAACCCTTGACGTAAAGCGAAACGCTCGCGAATACGTTGCCCCGGCTTCAGGTGTTGTGGCCCTGGTAGGGTTGGCTGTAGGTTACGCGTTTGCGGGTATGTTCACCCGGCGTTAGGAAAAAGAAGGGGAGCACAAATGCCGATTACAACTTCCGTAGCCAATGTCCTGACTAAACGACTGCCAAAAATCCTCACCCCAAAAGGGCATGCAATCGCGGATTATCTTTCAATTGCAGGCTTTTTTGTGGCCGGAGCGCTATTTTGGCGCCTAAACCGGCGAGCTGCGCTGGCTGCATTTGCGTGCGGCGGGGCGGAGCTAGCTGTGAATTTGGTCACGGACTACCCGGGTGGCGTCCGCAATCTCATTAGCTTTCCGTTACACGAAAAAATGGATCTTGGTATCGCCGCCATGTCTGCCAGTATTCCGGAATTCATGGGCTTTGCCGATGAGCGCCAAAAGGCGTTTTTCCTGGCTCAGGCGGGGATCATTACGGCCACCACCAACCTGACGACCTTCTCCAGACCGCGCCTTGCGTTCGCAAAACCGAGACCGAAGGTGGCCTGACGCCAGGCTCCAGCTGCAACTATTTTCGTCACACCCTCAAATTTCAGGGAATTTTAATAAACTTTTGCTAACATAGTGGCGTTCTTCCCCTTAACTCTCAGTTATCTGCTAGTTACGGCGCTGGGGCTTTCGCATCAATGTTCGCCGCAACGGCGGAGCCTTTTGTAGCATCAACTAGATTTTGGAGTTGTTACGAATCGCGAACATGTGAAATCGCAGCGATAGGGCTGTGATTATCTGTTTGGCTGACTGAGTTCTGTCAGAGAGAGGGGCATTTGTGTTTCCTGGCGGCCAGAATCTAAGGGTGTTACGTGAACGACTCGGCTTAACCATGAGGGATGTTGAGAGTGCGAGCGCACAGATTGCAGTGAAACACGGCAACGACGAGTTCTCCATTCCACCCAGCAGACTCTCAGATATTGAAACCAAGGGCGTACTGCCCAGCATTTACCGCTTCTACGCGCTTGCGGCCATTTATCGCACCGACATCCGTCAGTTGTTATCGTGGTTTGGGGTTGACCTAAATCTGTTGCCGGGCGATATCGCTATTTCTAATCCGACGAAATCCCACTTTTCGGGAGCTCTCGCAAACGTCTCTTCGATCAAAATGCCGGTTCATATAGATCCGAGTTTCGACACTCGCCACTCTGCAAATTTTGGACGCATGGTTGAGCAGTGGGGTGTGGTGCCAATGTCTTATTTGGCTCAGTTTGCAAGCCGCGAGTTTACTTACGGATACATTGGCAGCGAAGACTTTACTATGTACCCCATTTTGTCCCCTGGGACTTTCGTACAAGTGGACGAGACGAAAAACAAAGTTGCTGAAGGGGGCTGGCGATCGGAATATGAACGGCCCATCTACTTTGTGGAAACCCGGGGCGGACACACCTGCTGCTGGTGCACATTGACGCGGGAAGAGATTATTCTTCAATCTCATCCCTTATCACCGGTAGCGCCCAAGGTGCTTAAATATCCACAGCAGGCAGAAGTGATTGGCCAAGTGGTGGGAGTCGCTATGAGACTCGGTGAATGGAATCCGGTTTACGATTCTTCAACAGACTCAAAAGAGCCTGCAGCACTGAATTAAGGTGTCGCGCCGAACCGGGACCTGGGCCTGGCGGCAGTAAATCCATCCCGTGAGCGGAAAGCCTTTCAATATAAGTGGTTGGTGGTAAGCCGGCTGACCGGCTCGAATCCCGCGCATCCTCCATAAGTTCTCGAATCGGGGTCGAGAGCACTTCTGAAATCTGCGACCTGTGAGCTTCGGTTAAAGCCCTCCGTGCGGGCGACTCTCCATGAAGTCGTGCCAGCCCCCAATGCTCGTAATCTCCCTCTTTCTGCTGCAATCCCGCGAGATATTCCAGCCTCTGCAAACAACCATGTAAAGCCCTCAAAGTGCTTTCGTGGAGGTCTTCTAAGGCCGATTTTAGCTTCATCCTCGTTACGCTTTCAGAAAGTCTAAATTTTCAGCCGCGAATGCGGGAGAGGGGCGTTTTTCGGACATTATCACGGCCAATTCACTTTTGAAAGGAATTACTACCGTGAAAAAAACGCTCATGATGTTCGCCGCAGCTCTGTTGTTAGCTACTTTAGCAGCACCAACCGCATTGAAGGCCGATGGCAATCCCTGGCCCCGTGCAATCGCTTCTGCCAAGTAGTCCTAACACATGCCGATGTGATTGTGGGAGACCTCCGAAACAGGTATCCTGCCGAGGAGGTAACCCACAGTCATGTCGCGGCCCCTGCTAGCCCTTTATTATTATCTGTGGATAGCTCCGCATCTGCTTCAAATTGTGATTGCGGCGGCATTGGTGCGCCGCAGGATGCATCGCAAGTTTCTGATGTTTTTTTTGTACACGATCTTTGAACTGTGCCAGTTCTTTTTCCTGCTGTACTTGGCGTCTTCCGAATCGCTTAGAGGCCCAGCATATTATCGGGCCTTCATTTTTGGATCTGCGCTCAGCATAACCCTACGGTTCGGAATTATTTATGAGGTTTTCACCGATTTATCGTCCCGCTATCAGACCATAAAGCACGTCGGCGCCCGGATTTTCCGCTGGGTGGCGGCGGTCCTATTGTTAGTGGCGGTAGGTTTAGGGAGTGGCACGTTCACCCCTCACGCCTACAGCCCTCAAGCTACCCTCTCCGTCATAGATCAGACCGTTAGCATCATGCAATGCGGCTTACTTATTTCCTTGTTTGTATTCTCCAAGTTCTACGGCTTGGTTCTGCGCAGCGTTGCCTTTGGAATCGCGTTGGGCTTCGGAATTCTGGAATGTGCCACCTTGGCCAGTTCGCCGCTCAGAATGCACGTGGGCTCAAATAATTTCTGGGACTTTTTTGTAATGGGGGTTTACCATGTCTGCGTGCTGATCTGGTTGTTTTACGTATTAACCCCAGAGAAGCCCGGTCCCCCACCCTCGGCAGCGAAATTACCTGACCACAATCTTGATCTCTGGAACGAAGAATTAGATAAATTGATACGCCAATGATGATTTCGATTGTTCTCGCGATTTTGGCGCTGCTCAGCCTCATTTTCCTCATACGAATGGCGAGTGGACTCGGGTGGGCCCATAAAACGGCGCTCGAAGATCCCGCGGCGCAGATGCAATTGGTTGACGTGACTGCTTTCAGAAATCTGGTGGATCCTGACGAAGAACAATACTTACGCGACTACTTACCGAAAAGCGATTTCAACCGCATTCAACGCGAGCGCTTGCGAGCTGCGATCGAGTACGCGGCGTGCGCCTCGCGTAACGCGGTCTTTTTACTAAGAGTGGGGGACGCGGCGCGCAGCAGTTCGGACCCATCCCTGGCAGATGCAGGGGAGACATTAGTAGCGGACGCGTTGCGTCTGCGGCTATATGCCGCTCATGCAATCGTAAGACTGTATCTGGGAATTCTCTTCCCGAGAACCCGGATTTCTCTGGTGAGCGTAGCCGAACGCTACGACAATGTATTGCGGATGGCTGTGGTGCTCCAGTGTTTCACTGATGGCCGTACAGTCTCAGCCGTTGGTTAATTGGATTTCCGCAAGCCGGAGGACTTCGGAACCGTTGCGAATTGTGAGGGCGGATCTAGCGAACACTTCTTGAGGAATGCGTTGCTCGATAGGGCCCCCGCCAGCCACAGCCGTATGTCTTCGAAGCTGGCTGCCGCAACCCCACCACCTTGGTCCAGAAACACGATCACAATGCCCTCAAGCGTGTTGCGCGAAGTGTGTAGAGTCTGGCGGCCGCGCTCGCTAAACATCGTTTTAGCAAATCGAAGCTTATTGATCGGCGAACTGTTCAGGCTCGAGCCCACGGGCCTCACAAAGATGTAGCGTGAAGTCTTTCCCTTCAAAATTGCCCAGTCACCTTCGAACGGCTGTGTATTTTCGCGCAGGACTGTGAATCCATCCAGGCTCGTTTGCATTCCGGCAGCAGGAGTGGGTTGGTT
>JBEEGK010000265.1:0-6081 GCA_041166845.1 Acidobacteriaceae bacterium | reverse complement strand
AAGCGGTGCAGCTCTACTCCGAAACAGCTGTTATCGTTGAGTCCGTTACCAAGATAAGAACTCGAACTCGCTCAGCCTACAAAATTCTGCGTCCCGAAGGCCGAACGCACGGGACAGTTTATGTGCCCTTCCAAATAACTTCACAGAAAATCACCATCCTGCGGGGATGGTGCATTCCGGCGCAGGGAAAGGACTTCGAGGTCAGAGAAAAAGACGCAGATGAAGTACGCGCCCTCACTTCATCTAGACCAAGTGCGCTGGCCAAGATGCAAGCCATCGCCAGTTTCGTGCAGCACGATGTGCGCTACGTTGCGATTGAACTGGGCATTGGTGGCTGGCAGCCTCACCCCGCTGCCGGCGTCTTTACACATCGCTACGGCGACTGCAAAGATAAAGCCACCCTCATGCGGTCAATGTTGAAGGAGATCGATGTTGATTCCTACTACGTGTTGATCAACACGACGCGGGGAGCAGTTACTCCGAACACGCCGGCTCACAACGGATTTAACCATGTGATCGTCGCCGTGAAATTACCCGACGGCCTTTCCGATCCCTCGTTGGTCTCGACTTTACAGGACACCCGCTTGGGAAGAATCCTGCTTTTTGACCCTACGAATGATCTGACGCGTTTGGAGAAATCTCCGGGAACCTGCAAGCCAATTACGGGCTGTTGATTAATTCGACTGGCAGCGAGTTAATGCGACTGCCGCAGCAGGCGTCCTCGATGAACAGCATTCAGCGCAACGCCAAGCTAACGCTGGATTCGACCGGCCTATTGAAAGGCGAAGTCGAGGAGTTACGCTTGGGAGACCGAGCCTGGGCAGAGCGCCAGGCGCAGCTCGCCATGACCAGAAAAGAAGACCGTATCAAGCCCATAGAAAGCATTTTGTCAGGTTCGCTTTCAAGCTTTCGCATCACGAAGGCTAGCATAGTGCACTTGCGCGAGACCGCGCAGCCGTTCGGATTTAACTATTCGTTTGAAGCTGTTGATATTGCGTCCGCGCGTGTTCGGCTTAAAGCAGGAGGTTTTTTTAGACACGAAGGAGACCCGCCGGTTTCCTGTTGAGTTCGAGGGTCCGTTGCGCGACAGCGATAGTTTTGAAATTACAATTCCAGCAGGCTACAAACTCGACGATCTGCCGCCTCCAGTTGACGCCGAGTACAGCTTTGGCAGCTATCATTCCAAGACGGAGCTTAAAGGAAGCGTGATTCGATACACTCGGACGTTTGAAGTTAAGGAACTCAGTGTCCCAGTGGAGAGGACTGAAGAAGTCCTGACGTTCTACCGGGCAATCGCCGGCGACGAGCGCAGTACGGTAGTCTTGGAAGCCGAAGCTAAGTAATTTATCGAATCAGAGCTTTTCTGTTCCGTTCAACCGAGTGAGAGCAGGACATGGCGAGGATGAGAGATTCCTCGCCATGTACATGCTGAAGCTTCCGTTGCAACACTTTTAATCAGTGTCCGCGCATTGCTTCATCTGCATCTTCGGCGAGATCGAGCATTAGTTGAAAGAACGCCGGCGACTGTCCGATAAAAAGTCCAGACGCGGTAAGGAAGTTTACAGCTCCCATGGCTGCGTTCTTGGTGGCTGTAGGGCGAACTATTGAGCAAGTCGGAAGCTTACGGCTGAGGAATACCGTTGGCTCCGGCATGATCAGGTTCGTTTGGAATTCCTCTCCTCCAAATGGTGGCGCGTTCAGGTTGGGAAACACCAGCGTCGGATCTTTTGGATCGCTCAGAGGAGGAGCATTCCCGGCCTTGTCGCTCCAGGTCTGAAAGTGCATCGCCTCGGTGGGGCCGATGCTCAATACGATGCGCAAGACTTCCGCATGTTTGACCCGCTGCGCAAGCTGAGGATAGAGACTGGTGCCGCCTTGCTCAATGGTTCCGAAGTGAAATGCCGCAGTGTTGGCGATCGCCTGCAAGTGCTCATTAGGAGTGAGGTCCTCATCTGTACGTGGAATTGCGGGATGCTGTCCCACGTTCAGACTGGGGACTGCCTGATCGAAGTGGTCGCCAAAATCCGGATTCTTGTTTCCGACGCGATAGCGAGTCCACCAACTGGTATCCACGGTGAGCTGCATAAGATTTGTGAGGCGGCCAATCTGTTGTGCGCCTGTCGCCTTGCTGCTTGGCAAAGTGCGAAATGCCTCGAGACTTACGGTATCGGCGCCCTTCGATGCCAGATAAGCATTGATAAATACTTCATGGGTCATTTCGTCTTCAGTATTGTCGTGAATGTACTGCGCCATATCTCCATCGAGAACTGCTAGCGCAGCAGTGTAGGCCGAATTGCCGCTCCCGCCTGGGACTTCGCTATCCTGGATGCCTCCAAGTTCGTTGTACTGTTGCCAAAGATCTGTTTCGAGGATTTCGGCGGCGGCCAGGAATCGCAGGATTGCAGCGTCTCCCTTTGAAAGCCGCCCGCTTCGCTCCTCGCTTCCTTCCGATGTTGGCTGCGCAAGTAAGGTCGAACTATGGGCCAGAAGTCCCGCCCCTAAAGTTGCCCCGCCCGCTGCGCTCAATCCGCTCTTCACAAACTTTCGCCGGTTGATGGATGTTTTTAAGCTATTCAAGAGGTCGCTCATTGGTGTTCTCCTTAGGAAAGAAGATTGAGCTTGGGAGCTTTCCCAGGTGTCATAACGATGTAAAAACTTTGTAAGACGCAGGCGCATGAGAAAACGGGGGATGCGGCAAACTTTACTGGTTTTCGTATTGAGAGTAGACTCGCGCCGACTGGGGAACCAAGGTTTCCCAGCATTAGAAGATTCTGACGAAAGAGGATCCAACTCATGAACAGAATATTTGCCGTTTTGTCCGTCGTAGTGTTTTGTGTAGCGGGATTCGTGACGGCGATGTCAGCCGAGGATGTCCAGGACCAAATCAAAAAGCTTGAGACTGAACGCGCCGCGGCAGTAGTGAAGGCGGATACTGCGACCCTCGATAAACAAACCTCTGACGATTACAGCATCATCACCATGAATGGTCAGATGAGTGACAAGTCGAAAATGATAGACGCCTTCAAAACTGGGAAATCCAAGCTCACGAGCGATGAACTGTCGGACATGAAAGTCCGCGTGTACGGGAATACAGCTGTAGTGACCGGCAAAGCTGAGGTCAAGGGAACCTTGGGCGGTCAGGATGCAACCGGCACAATTATGTTCACGCGCGTGTATGTGAAGAAAGATGGACGCTGGCAGTCGGTCGCGTTCCAGCAAACACGCGTTGCAAATCCCTAAATCGTGCGGCTATTTGAGGCTTTACCGTCAATGCGGCCCAGGCCACTCCGGCTCTGGGTCGCAGTTGAATCTACTTCTCTCCCTTGATCAAGACATCACGCGTGCGGCCTAAAGTAAATATCAACGAGTCGCGCGGAATTGTTGTTACAAACGGATTCACAATCCAGCCCAAACCCGGTGGGATATTACGAGTGAGAGAGATCGCTTCCAACTGCACGTAAGTACCGCCGTCAGCTTGCTGAAATCGCCAGTAAGAGTCCAATCGCCACAAAAACCCGTGTCCCTCACCATCAGGCAGGTCTCGTTCATTGGCTGTCCCGGCGTTTTCGACTTCTCTGATCGCCACACTGTGAGAACGGCTTGTGGCGTTAGTTGCGTCCTGAAATTTGTATTCGACCGCAAAGTCGGCATCGAGCAAGACTGTCACCACTTTCGTCCGTTTTAAACGGAGAGACACCATGAAGTTGTCTCCGTCCCGTTTGAGAAGCTCCGATCTTTGCACGTCGGGCGAGTAGAACTTGCTCTCATGATCGTAGTCCTGCAAGAAAGCGATGGTCTGGGGCAACGAAGCTCCGGGAATGAAGACGATTCCCTCCCAGTGGTGAATAAGCCCCCCAGGACACGAGAGTTGCTTACCGTTAACA
This sequence comes from Acidobacteriaceae bacterium, assembly GCA_041166845.1. Taxonomy (GTDB): domain Bacteria; phylum Acidobacteriota; class Terriglobia; order Terriglobales; family Acidobacteriaceae; genus JALYIM01. Next base: position 2,197 of record JBEEGK010000265.1, on the reverse strand, counting down.
AGAGGCTCAACCCGCCGCGTGAGCACATCTCCATTTTTCAGCTTCGCGTTTGCAACCAATCGAGCTTTTGCACTCGAGGCGGCGGGCGAAAGGAAGTCTTCCGGCTTCATTTCCCTGGACATCTGCTTTTCGTTTTCTGAAACGTAGATGTTGAAAGCTGAAAGCGTCTCTTTTTCCAGTTGCTCCGCTCTGGCCGGACCTGCGAAAGACAAGTTAGTTATCGAAACCGCTAGCAAGTAGAGCGCAAACCCTGCCGTACGGTGCGTTATCATGGCCTGCCATGAGGCCTTCGCCAACGAGGTTCTTCCGCTTCGGACCCTATGAACTCGACACAGGGAATGGAGAGTTGCGTAAAAGCGGATTGCGGATTCGGCTTCAAGATCAACCATTTCGAGTGCTCCTTCTATTGCTTGAACGGCAAGGTCAAATAGTGAGCCGCGAAGAAATGCGGCAAAGTCTTTGGCCTGCGGACACGTTTGTAGATTTCGATCACAGCCTCAGCACCATCATCAACAAAATCCGGGAGGCGCTCGGAGACACAGCCACGAATCCGCGCTTCGTGGAAACCGTAGCAAAGCGCGGCTACCGATTCGTGCATCCCGCTGAATTTGTTCAAAACGCCCTCTCCACTCCAGACACGCTTGAAAAAGATGCCGCCAGTAGTTCCGCCACTTCCTCGATCATTGCGGACGAGCCATACCAGAGGGAAGTGAAGTCTTCGCTCCTTACCGAAGCCGAAGATCTTCCAGTGGTGCCCCGCCTGCCGTTGCGACTTCTCTTTGTTCTCATCCAGATCATGTACTTGAGTTTCTACGTAGTTTCACTGGCCAAACTGCCCAGGGTTATCGAACGACTGGAACAATCATTTGGAGATCCCACGCTGACCACTTCGATACTCATCGTTACGGCTGTTATCGGCCTGCCCGTCCGCTTCTACTGTCTTTCTGCTGCATCATTCGACGTAAGAAGTCTAAGTAGAAAATTTAGAAAGCTGTTTCCTGCCGTCTTTATTCTCGATGAGCTCTGGGCACTGGCGCCATTTCTGCTGGCCCGTGAAATAGGCATTGGACTCGCGCTAGCTTCTACCGCAGCACTTATCTATGTGCCCTTCGCGCAGCGGACAGTTTTGCTGATGGGCGAAATATCTGGAGAACACAAACCTCCTGCCCTGCGCTGAAATTTCATCGCACCGGAATTGCTTTGAAACACCCAAAGATCGCTGAGAAAAAAATTAGCACCCGCACAAAGCGCCACCGTAATGGAATTGGCGACACGAGAGCAAGCCCCATTTTGCCCACCAGAACAGCCATCAACACGACGTTTCCAAATAACGAAATCGCCCCATTACTCAGATGGAAGCGAAAAAGCCGATGCGCGTCTACCATGCCGCCGATTGCTGCGCGATCGTCCCAGGTGAAACGCCGGTGCCAGCAAAAGTTGTGCAGGACCGTCAATTCCACGGAGATGGCCGTTGCCAGAAGATAGTTCATGCCGGCACGCGTCAATGTCGAAAGGGTCAGCAGTTGGACGCATATTCCGATTGCACCCACGAATGCAAATTTGATAACACGAGACGCATGCGCTGAATGTCTCGCCGGCGAAATCCAAGCGGCGAGTCCTCTCATCGGACGCTCTCTTCCCGGGAAAGCTTGCGGATGTGTTGCAGCACAGTGGCGCAGAACATCGCAGCCATCCCCAAGATCGCAATCGCGCCGCCGACATCGAAAAGAAGGAACTCGGTACCATGGATTTTCACTGCCGGATGCTTGAGCAGAGCGAGATTCCCCAATGCCAGAAGTATGCGGATCTCCGTGGGACCGAATTTCCAGTAAGAAAGTTGAAAAGTTCCCAGCGTGTAAGTCGCCAGGTAAGACTCGATGGATAGTAGAAGAAAGCCGAGCAGCATACCGCCAGCGACTGCCGGATGCACAAAAGGAGACAGTGCCAAACCCCCCATCAAAAACAAAGCGGCCACGCTATCGGAGATGTGGTCAACGTAAAACCCATATCTTGGGCGCTGGCAATTCCGCACGCGGGCCAGAGTGCCGTCCAAACTATCACCTAGCCAGTTAAGTGCCAGGAAGAAAATCCCCAGCAACAGCGCATACGAGTTCCAGCGGGCCAACACGTAACAGCCTCCGGCCAGGCATTGTGCGATGAAGCCCAGGGCAGTCAGGTGGTCAGAATTGATCCAGGC
>JBEEGK010000264.1:0-2525 GCA_041166845.1 Acidobacteriaceae bacterium | reverse complement strand
ACTTTCAACATGCTTCAAGCCGGAAACCCATTTCCAAATTTCTCTCTCCCCAATCAGGACGGCAAAATTGTAACGCTGAAGGATTTTGCCGGCAGCTGGCTGGTTGTTTATTTCTATCCCAAAGATGACACGCCTGGCTGCACTATCCAGGGAAAATCATTCACCGCTTCCAAGGCCGACTACGAGGCCGCCGGAGTAAAAGTCGTGGGGGTGAGCCAGGATGATGTCGCTTCGCACAAAGATTTCTGCAATAAATTTGCGTTCACGATTGACCTGCTGTCGGATACCAAAGGCGAGCTTATGAAAAAACTTGAGATTGGTCAGTCCGATTGGAAAGGGATGAAGTTTTGGGAGCGGACCAGTTTCGTGGTTGATCCAAAAGGCGTAATCCGCAAAGTCTACGAAAAAGTCGATCCCCAGGGACACGAGAAGGCGTTGCTGGACGATATTAAGAAGTTACCTGCGGCAGCGTAATTGGATTGAGATGTCAGTTCTCGTGTCCGGCGTATTCACGTTCGCCGACCTGCTGTCTCCACATCGCGTAGTAGAGGCCTTTTTTATCCAGCAACTCTGAATGGCGTCCGTGCTCCACCACGGTCCCCCGCTCCAGCACATAGATTCGATCTGCGTGCATGACCGTGGATAGCCGATGCGCGATCAAGATGGTAATGGCTTCCTGACTGGTAGCTACGTCCCGGATTGTCCGGCTGATTTCTTCTTCCGTCAGTGAATCGAGCGAAGAAGTAGCTTCGTCAAACACTAGTAACTGCGGATGGCGCAACAACGCGCGGGCGATTGACAAGCGCTGCTTCTCGCCGCCGGAGACTTTGACGCCGCCTTCTCCGATTAAGGTGTCAAGACCCCGGTCCGCTCTTGCCAGCAAGCTGTTCGCAGACGCCTGTCGCAACACTTCCATGCACTCTGCGTCGGTAGCGTGTGGATTGACGAACAGCAAATTCTCGCGGATCGTGCCTGAGAATAGCTGGGTGTCCTGGGTGACGAATCCGATCTTCTCCCGCAATTCGTCTAAATCTACTTTGGTGGATGGGATGCCGTTGTACAGAATTTGCCCGGACTGGGGCGGATACAGCCCGACGAGAAGTTTAACCAGCGTTGTCTTACCGGCTCCCGACGGCCCCACGAACGCAATGGTGTCTCCGCGCGCTGCGCTGAAATCAATGTCAGATAGTGCCAGAGCGGTTGCGCTGCGATGCTGAAAGCTCACCTGCTCAAACTGCAACGTTATGAGCTCGTCTATCGGAGAGGGGTCTAGCGGCTTGGCGTCGCGTGGAGTCGCCAGTAAATCCCTGAAGTTCTGCAGCGATACTTCCGTCTCGCGATACGTGTTGATGACGTTCCCCAGCTCTTGCAGCGGAGTGAAAATGAAAAACGAGTAGAGCATGAGCGAGAAAAATTGCCCCACCGTGATTTCCTGGCGAAAAATCAAGAACAGCATGAGGAAAAGAATGCCGGTGCGGAGGGCGTTTACCGAAGTTCCCTGGATGAAGCTCAAACTTCGCAGGTACTTCACTTTGTTGAGTTCAAGTTTCAGAATCTTGCCGGTGATTCCGTTCAGGCGGTCCACTTCCTGATTTGCCAGACCAAGACTCTTTACCAATTCAATATTCCTTAGTGATTCAGTGGTAGAGCCGGCAAGCGCGGTGGTCTCTGAAACAATTGTCTTCTGAATCTTCTTTATGCGGCGGCTAAGAACCGAGCTGATGATTCCAAGCATTGGAACGGTAATCAAAAATGCGGGCGCGATTGCCCAATGGACTCGAAAGGCATACACCATTACGAAGACGACGCCAACTACCGACGTAAAAATTACGTTAATGGCTGCGGTGATAAATTTCTCAACGTCGCTGCGAACCTTTTGTAATTTACCCAGCGTTTCACCGCTACGCTGGTCTTCGAACACCTGATAAGGAAGATCGAGCGAGTGCCGGATTCCGTCCGAATACATGCGTGCGCCCAATCGCTGCACGATCACGTTGACAAAATAATCCTGGAAATTCTTGGCCAGGCGGGAGATGAAGGCCACGCTTACGGCCGCGAGCAGCAGCAATCCTGCGCCGCGAACGAATTGCGATTGCGTGTACTCGTGATATTTGGTGGCGTAGTCGTCAATGATGTGGCGGAAAATCAAGGGATCGAGCAGGGAGAAGATCTGGTTCGTCGCCGCAAGCAAAAGCGCCGCCACGAACAGCTTCCAATACTGTTTGGAATACCGGTAAAGAAGGTCCATAAATATCAACGCACGTTGCTTTTAGATGACAGGCAACGGTTTTTGATTCAAGCACTGGTCGCGGGTATCCATGTGGTGCCGACAACCCGCAACTTGACGCGGGCAAGTGTGACTTTACCGGCAAGCTCAATTTCTCTTGGCCCAAAAACCCTGATCAGATGCCGTTGAATGTTGGGGACGCGACGTATGGTCGCTGAACTAAAGACCCTTCCCCGCGGCAGCTATGCGAACCTGGCCGTGCCGCTGTCATGCTTCTCCGCGCAGGACTTAAAGAAGA
>JBEEGK010000263.1:0-13707 GCA_041166845.1 Acidobacteriaceae bacterium | reverse complement strand
GACGGAGGCAGTCCAGAACGCGACCACGGGAATTCCGCCACCGTATCCGCCTTTCACTATTTCTCCCATGGAATTTGGCTGGGAGAAGTTTTTCCGCAATCTTAAAACGTCATCTTTGCCCCAGTCATAACTTGACCCTTGGAATGTCCACATATCAAACGGCGGTGCGCCGGGGTTGACGGAGGCGGCGCTGAAGCGGTGCTGTTGTTCGACCGCGCGTTCGATATGAAAATCGGATATCCCACCATTCTTGTATTCCGCACTACTCAATAGGAGATTCGGAAAATCATCGTAAACTTCAATCTGCACGGTGCGCTGCAATCCCTTTCCGGCAGGCCCAAGCGGCGTTGCCGGAATTTCAATCCGCTTCCCAACGCCGAGTTTTCCGGTAGCTTCGGAAACCCTGGCGCGATCGAATTCCAGCGTGAAGTACACACCCTTTCCGTCATGCATGACGTAGTCGCCATCGGAAGCTGGCGCCACGCGAGGTTCGTCGAGCGAAAGCTTCTTTCCGTCCCTAGCAAGTTGAGCCCTGACATAACCGTTGCCTAGGATTTGGAATTCAGCCGCGCTCGTTGTTATGGTCCCTGTCCCCGATTTCGAATCCCACTTAATAGTCGAAGTTCTTGCAGCTGGCTGTGCGGATCGAGGGCTCGTTTTGGTGCACCCAATCCCGAGGAGACCGAACGCGAGGATGACAAAGAGAAACGCCACATGAACTTGCACTGAGCGGAGGAAGGCGCATGATTGTTGAGTATTCATTGCGGGTCCTTGGATTCTTTAGTCGGTGTCTTAAACTGAGCAAACATACGTTCTGCGTTCCGATGGTAAATTTTCTCGAGCACCGCGTCTGGCAGCGCCATGCCGTAGATTTTCCAGCGGCCTTGGTCCGGATATCCCCAGTAATCAAAATATTCATCATCGGTTTCGAGCCATCGAAACTGATTTCTATACATCGGCTCGGTGACTTCGTTATCGGTGCCGAACATGATGCGGTCCTGATATTTAAGAAAAAACGCCCCTGCGCGCCGCGGTTGACGGCCAAGTTCCGCTTCTCGCGCTCCGAACTCGACCATTACGTTGGGATACTTCTCCAGCATGCCGCTCACGTAGTCCAGGTTCTCCGGCCAATTCGCCATATGCAAAGCAACGAAGGTGGTCTTGGGATGGCGAGCAAAAACATGATCGCGCGCCGCTAATATGGATTCTTTGGAAGGAAATTGTGGTCCGTAGAAACTCCAGTCCGGATGCTCGGTCAATTCCTCATAGCGCTCGTTAGTGTTGTCAACCGGATGAAAGAAAGCCTCCGGGTCGGTCACATGGATGGCAACCGGAATCCCAAGACGTCCACATTCTTCCCAGATGGGATCGAGCCGCGGATCGTCTACTGCAATCAGCTTCCCCGTTTTGTCACGGTCGGCGAGACCGAGATCTTTCAAAACTTTCAGCCCTCTCGCGCCACGACGGACAGCATCGTGTAACTGCTTCACCATCTCCTGGCTAAAATTCGGATCGTCAATTCTGCTCCAGTCAATCTGCGTGAATACCATGAATCGTCCGGGGTAGGGCTTAACCATCTCATCTATTACCGCTTGTAATTTGTTGCCCCACATGCCGGTGAGAATTACGATCGTCTTGACGTTGGTCCTATTCATGACCTCGATAACTCGCCGCGGGTCCATGTGCTCGTCAATGCGAGCGGCGTCATTCACATGGTTATGGACGTCCACCACATAGAACTTTGCAGATTGCACGTCGTGGGAGCGAGCATGCAGCATCGAGACTGGATGAAAATCCTTCAGCAGTAAATTCTTCTTGGATTCTGCGTCGGGCGCCACTCCATAACCAATCTGCGGTGCGCCTGCTGTCGACTGATTAGACTGCTGAGCATTCTGACACTCAGCACATTGAGCAGCCAAGAAAGTCAGCACCAGCAGGCATTTTAAAAAATCACTTCGAAAGATCATTCGATGAACATTCCGTGTAGTCACTTAGTGATCTGTACGTCCAAACGAATACGTTTTGCTGGCAACGTTGTAGCCTTCCACGCGCAAGCCAGGAGATGCGTTGCCTAGAAACGATTTACTAACGGTGGCAGTAATTGTTCGCTTTTCATGGGGGAAAACAGTGACATAGTTGTCGTCGTAAGTGATAGGCAGGACCTCCTGCCCATCCTGGCCCTTCGTAATTTCGGCGCGAAGAAAAAAGGCAACGTGCGAGGAGTTGTTGCTGAGCGTTATTGTGGCGAGGCCAGTGTCATCCTTCCACGCGACGCTCGACGTGACTCCGACTTCCGCCTTCGGCATGTTGTTCACTGCCGACATGTCCGCCCAGTGTGCCAGGTCCGTCTTGAACTGCTCGTCTTTCTTGGCATCTCCGAGGTCGTCGTCGGTTGTGGATGCCCAATAAACATTGTCACTCAGTAAAGTGCCATTCTCGTCCCGCAAGTCGCATCGCACGAAATAAGTGGGGCCAATTCGCGGGATGCGTCCCACGGTGATCGCTTTTGCGGAGGCATGAGCACCCACGCTGAAGCCTTCTATTTCTTTTGAGAACTTTTGAGTTCCGTCGAGATTGTAGAAAGCTACTGAAACTCTCAGTTTCTAGCGGACTTCGGAAGTCTGGTTGGCGACGTAAACATTTGCTGAGCTACGATCACGGCCGGCGTAGTAATCCCAAACTACGGTTAATGGACGTAGCGCCTTTTTCGCGCCGAAATAACCTCCACCCTGCTTGAAGTAGTTATCGAACAGATGACCGAACAATGATGGCCACGGATTATTCATCATCCAGTGGATCGTCATTTTTCGATTGTCCCAATGCGTGACATAGGATTCATACTGCGCGCGCACATCTTCGTAATGCGCCAACTGCGCCTTCCGGGAAAACTCCTCAACGCTGCTGGAAGGACCGTAGCGGTGATTAATCACGCGCTGTACGTTCTCGAGAAGATTGTTCCCTTCGTTGGCGCCAGAGTGGAAGAACCAGGCCTCGTTAATTGGCCACAACTTATCGGCAGGGATAAATTTCTTAAGACTCTCAAGAGGCGGAATGGTTTCGTTGTCTCCTTCTTCCGCCGAAGAGCCGCGCGCGGCGCCGTATTTATCGCTGAACCAATAATAAGGAGGCCGCCATACGTAAGGCCCAGCCATGTGAATGCCGCTGGAGGCGCGGTTGACGTGGGAAACTGTATCCACAACCGCGTTCTGCCAGTGCGATTCGCGAATGATCTGGTGATAGTCGTTGAGCACCTCGTCGGGGGGAAGCCCATCGCTGCCATTGGCCCAGATGGCGACTGAGGGATGCGACCGAAGCTCGCGCAAGCGCGCACGCAGACTGGCACGCGCGACCCACTGGTCTTCGGCGCTCCAGAGTTCCCAATGTTCCCACTGAGCGCAGCACATCCAGCCCAGCATCACGGGCATGCCTTCGCGGTCGGCGCGCTCTATCATTGTGTCGTCGGCAATTTTCAGTTCCCACCGAAGCAGGTTCAGCCCGAGGTCCTTCGTATATTGCATGATGGACGCATCACGTGCGGGATCGCTGCGAAAAAGCAGGTCCGGAGAATAGACGCCCCCATGAATCAAATAGTCCCCGCCATTGATCTGTAAGTAAAAGTTGCCGACGTTTCCGAGTTCTGGGAAGGCCTTGTCAGTGTCGAGCTGCTGGGTGATCTTTCGTATTCCGAAATTAAGCGATTGCGAATCCGACAACTCACCATCCACCCTGAAATTCAATTGCAAATGGTAGAGATTCGCCTGTCCCAATTGATATGGCCACCACAGATCAGGATCCGCAACCGTGAGAACCGAGAAATCAGCCGGACTAATGGATACCTCTTGCTCTTCGTTGCGATGGAGTGAAACTGACTTGTGGAACCTTAGAGCGGGCTTGCCCGCACGCGTGATCTCCCCGGAGACTATTCCAGTCACGGGTTTCGAGGAACGATTCGTCACGTCGCAATAGACCGTCAGCGAAGCAGGGCTGAGTGCGGGCAAAGGAAGGTCGGTTGCCACATAAGGATGGCGAATCGTGACGGGGCCTGTGCTGCTGAGGTATACGCGCTTCCACACACCCGCGTTTCTATCGGGGACAAACGGAATATCCAGGTGCTTTTCGGCATCGTGATAGCCAATGTATTTCCAGTTAATCCAGTCGAGCCAGCTATCGCCCAACTCAACGCCGGCTTCTCCGGTCAGGGCGCGCTCCGGAGTGATCTTAACCGCCAGCACGTTGTCGCCGGCATGGACGACTTCGGTTACGTCCAATTCGAACTGGTTGTACATGCCAACAACTTGTGAGTGATTGGCAACTTTGTGTCCGTTGACCCACAAATCCGCACGATAATTAATACCGTCAAATATTAGTGCATAGACTTTTTGTCCAGCCGGAGCCGTAAAAGAAGTGCGATACCACCAATCTTGTTTCCAGAGATCGCCGGGCTTGATGAGATTCATGCCAACGTAAAGGTCGGAATAGACACCGTTGTCTTCCAATACCTGAAGTACGGTGGCTGGCATGCGTTTGATCGGATACCACTTGGAATCGTCATAGCCGGATTGCGACGGCGCGGCGTCGTCGGATACGTTGGTTGCCGCAGTCATCCGCCATCCACTGCTGAGCTCGGAGATGTTTGGTGAATCCGCTGCGTGCGCTTTCGCCAGTCCACAAAACGATAATGCAATCGCGACTACGAGCTGGAGGCGCGGATTCATAATCCAATGTTTTAGCTGCATGATTGCCAGCCGCATTTGGAGATTTTCTTTCTGCCGAATTAGGAATCTTCTGACGTTCCTTGCCTTATTACGGGGGCTCAGAATGACAACTTCAAAGCAAATTGAATTTGTCGCGGATCTCGGGCCGCAGTAAGGAATCCGAACTCTGGAGTTCCCAGGATGGTGGAGCTGTTGGAATTTTGTGGCCCGCCCTTGGAGAACAGAAAGTTTGTGTGATTCAATACGTTGAAGAATTCAGACCTGAATTCTACCTTTGCTCTTTCACCGACTCTAAAGTTCTTGAAAACCGAGAAGTCCCAAGTCTTGTAGCCCGGGCCTTCGACCGTATTTCGCCCCACGTTGCCATAAGAACCTTCGGCAGGATCCGCGAAAGCGCAGGTATTAAAAAATGTTCCAGGTACGCACGGATGAGCGTGTGGATCGCCGACCTGATCGGGTCGCTGAGAGGCACCACCCGCTCCACCGTCGGAGTTGGAGAAGTTTGCGTTGGCGTCGAGAACCGTGAAGTAATTGCCCGTCGAGATGCTTACAATGCTGGCAAGTTGCCAGCCGCCTACGATCTGATCAAGTACCCCGCTTGCGTCACCGATAAATTGCTTACCGTGGCCGAAGGGCAATTCATAAAGCAAGCTAGCGACAAAACGATGACGGACATCGAAGTCGGAACTGCCGAACTCCCGCTCAGGATGCCTGAAATCGCGGAAGTCGCTGTTGTTTTGCGTGGGTCCGAGATTGGCGTTGGAGGCATTATCAATTGAGTGTGCCCAGGTATACGACGAGGTCAACTGCAATCCGCGCGAAAAACGCTTTTCATAGTGCAGTTGAAGCGAGTGATAACTGGAGGCGCCAAGCGATCGGAACGAATCAATCGGTGCGTCAATCAAGGGAACGGGGCGCCGAGGAGCGGTGGGGGCATTTGGATCGGTGCTGGGCAACGCCTGGTTCCCGTTGAAAAATGTATACAGCTTTGTTCCCTTCGATCCCGCATATGTGATTTCGAAGACGCCATCCGCCGGCAATTGCCGTTGGATGGACACGTGCCACTGCTGCATGTATGGCGTTCGCAGTTTGCGGTCCACGGAGAAAAGCAGCGGCGTATTCGGGTCGGTCAACGAGGTAGCTGGAAAACCGTTTGCCAGAAATGAAAGCCCGAGTACCGAACAATCAAGGCCCGAAGCAGGATTAGCGCTCGATGCGCTGCAGGGAGCAGAGAAGGATTGCGTTACGAAGAACGGCGGATTGAATCCGGGACTGGGATTGGAATAAGGCCCATTCTCCTGCCCTCCATAAAATATCCCGTATCCCGAGCGCAACACAGTGTGACTTTCGAGCTCATAAGCGAGGCCGAAGCGGGGCGCGAAGTTATTCAAATCTTTATTGATAAGACCTGCGCTGCCGGTGCGGCTGATCTGCACCTGCGAAGCGATGTTCGGAGTGAGTTGGCCATTCTGTCCCTTGGGAACGATGATGGTCGGCGTGCCTGGATTTGTGAGATCGAATGTTCCCAGCTGGTTATTGCGTTCGGTGACGGGCAGAAACACTTCATAACGCAATCCCAGGTTGAGGGTTAAATTCGGGGCAATCTTCCAGTCGTCTTGACCATAGAACGCATAAGTTGTGCGGAAGTAATCCACGTTATGCAGGTTGTTGATGCTGCCGCCGTTGGTCAGTCCCGCCATGAAAGACGCAAAACCGGTACCGCCGCTGCCGCTAGCGGCCGGGTTGTCGGTCAACGTGCTATCGAAGCCAAGATTTCCTCGAGGAGACGCAGGCTGGAAAATCGTAAATTCTTCGCGCCGGATTTCGGTGCCGTATTTCCAGGTATGCCGTCCTCGCACCCAGGTCAGATTTTCTGAGAGTGTGTACGAGTTCTGTAGTTCCTTTGAAGGCAAAAAAGTGGGGCTGCCAAGAGTAGCAACATCGTTGAACGAGAGTTGCGGCAACCCTCCAATGCCAGGCGAAAATGGAACTCCAGGAAAACCGAGTTGGCCTGAGACATCGGTATTTGCATTGAGTTGAAAACGATGCGAATTGATACGGTTGTAGCCTAGACGAATTTCGTTTATGACTTGTGGTGTAAAAAGATGTGCCCAACTGGTAGCAAAGCTGCGATAGGAATTATCTTCGATCCCACTGAAGAACCCGCCTCCATCCGCGAGACCATTGAAAGTACCGGGAATGCTGCTGGGCTGATTTTCAAAGCTGAAGCGGAAGAATGTGTTATCGCGGTCGGAAAACTTCTGATCTATGCGTATATCGAAGTTCTCGCGTGACTCCTTTAGCACCGGGTTCGCCAGATAGTTGATGCTGGGATTGTGTGTGACATTCGGTACTGGATACAAAGCCGCAAGCCGCAAGGCCAACGGATCAAGGAAGCCTCCCCCAGGTGTTACGGGAGACTGCGGAATGATATTCAGTGGCGCGCCGGTCGAATCGTATCGGAAGGGAACTCCACAGCTTGCTTGTGCGAGGCGAGCGTCAAAAATTTCGCCTGCATAAGTGGCTACGCCATTGCAGTCCATCCCGGTCGTGGTGCTGTAATCAATGAGATCTGAAAAATCTCCCTGTCTCCAAGCGAGGCTGGGAATGAATGCGCTCTGAGTCTGCGCTTGCCGAATACGCAACCCTTCATAGTCAGCAAAGAAAAATGTGCGGCTTCGCCCGTCATAAATGCCGGGAAAATAGATAGGCCCGCCAATGGTGCCGCCGAACTGATTCTGTTTGTAGGGCGGAGTCGGCTTGCTGCGGTCATCGAAGTAATTCCGTGCGTCCAGTTTGTCGTTCCGCAAAAACTCCCACAGCGAGCCGTGCAGAGTGTTTGTGCCGGACTTGATCACGGCATTAATAATCGCGCCATTGCCGCGACCGAACTCCGCGCTGTAGGCGTTGCTCTGGACCTTAAATTCCTGCAAAGCATCAATGGGCGGCTGAATTACGAAGTTAGTTTCGTTCAGCAGGTCGGGGAGATTGGAATTATTGTCCACGCCATCGAGCAGGAAATTATTCTGCAGCGAGCGCGCTCCGCCGGCACTGAAGCCGAAACTTTTCTCATCCCGAGCGCCCGGCTCGCTCGGCGCGGTGCCGGCGCTAAGCAAGGCCAGCTGCGCAAAGTTGCGTCCGTTGAGGGGCAGGTTAGCGGCTTGATGGGCGTCCACTACCTGGCCAAGCTCCGAGGTCTCCGTCTCCAACAGGGGCGCGGCTCCGCTGACTTCCACCCTTTCGTTAATCTGCCCTACTTGCAGCGAGATATTGATGACTATGCGCTGTTGAACATCAAGATCCACGGGGGTAGAGACGGCCTCTTTGAAGCCCTGTTTCTCCGCCGTCACCGTATATTTACCGACCCGCAAGGGACTAGCTACATATTCGCCATCCTTGTTGGTAGTGGTGTCGAAGGTTTGCCCTCGCTCCACGTCGGTTACGGAAATCCTTGCGTTGGCAACGACCGCGCCACTGGGATCTTTTATAGTGCCCGCTATACTGCCGGCATCCTTTTGACCCCAGGCAGTACCCATAAGAGTAGAAGCAATAAGCAATGTGAAGAATGTGCAGGTGCGCCGGAATTTCGAGGTAGTCATGGAAGCGGTACTCCAGTCGGCGTTGGGATGTTTTTACTTTTCGATTGCGAACCTTACTTTTTACTTTCGCCATTCTCAAAACGGCCAAACTAAGTCGCGCACAAAGTTCTACGAATAAACCGAGACGTTTTCTACGACCCGGCTAATGGCCCCGTTGGGGCTTGGACTGTCCGGTCGTAAGCCACACGCTAGCGAGAAAAACAATCCCAGAAGCTGGCCAAACATGACGCTTACGGGAGGAAGGTAATCGTCATCTACTTCTGCGGCAGTTTTCAGGAAATATTCCGCAAAATCGCCGGATTGAAAGTCCAAACCGCTCGAAACTGCAATGCGGGTCTTAACCAGGCGCTTTCTTCCGATCTCATGCAGCAAATCCATGTCGTACTTGCGGCCAGCCAAATCATTGGAAGAAAAGTTCACCAGCAGGGTCTCGTCATTCAGCGCTGCCATGGGACCGTGGCGAAGTCCAAGGGTGGATTCCGACATAGTGCGGATTTTGCCGGCGCTCATCTCAAGCATCTTCAAAGCTGATTCCTGAGCTACTGCTCTGAGCGGGCCCGATCCCACGAAGAATGCCTGCGCATAGTCGCCGTTCGCCATCGCGTGTGCTGTTTCTGCGGCTGGGCCCAATAAATCAGTGCCCGCAGAAATCAGGTTTTCCAGCACAGCCTCGTAGGCTTCGGGATTGGCAAAGTGCGCCAAGCAATGCCCGAAAACCACCATATTTGAAAACGAACTAGTCATGGCCAAGCCTCGGTCATTGACTGAGTCATCTAGAGTTATTGCCAGACAATTCTGAAATTGCTTCACTAACCGAACCATCTGCCCGTCGCGGTTGCAGCAGACTACGAGGTGAGCAATTTCAGGAAAGTTTTCAAGTGCTCGGGCGAGAACCGCCACACCCTCTGGGCTATCTCCAGACCTGGAAAAAGAAATCCAGAGATAGCGTTTGCTCGCCAGGAGTTGCCGGTCTGCCCGCGTCAGGAGGTCGGTGCTGGGAATGGCGAGAACTTCGCACTGCCACGACTTCCGCAATAACTGCGTTAGGGACTTACCGACGTAGTCCGATGTGCCTGCTCCCACGAGCACAACTGTCGGGCGATCTTGTACTTCGATTCCTAGTCCTGAAGCTTGCAGGAACTCCGAGATTTCGGTTTGCCGGCCGCGAAACACTTCAAGCGTGGATCGCCAAGTCGTCGGCTGTTGAGCGATCTCCCCGGGAGTATGGACTAAGCCGCGGGCCTGTTTCTCCGCTTCCGGCAGTTGCGATAACTGAGAGAGGGCATTCACAAAGAGAGTTTCTCTTAATTTCGTATGCATACTTTTACTTTCGTTTCACGTGTCTGTCAAGCTTTGAATCGACCGGAAAAACGTCCAGGAACAAGCAGGATTTGTGGCTGTACAATTATTTCCAGCCGGGGATAAAAGAAGGTGGCGTTAAATATCCATCAGGAAGCTTAATTTCTTATCTGCGAGATAATTTGTGCTGAATGAAGAGCGCCGCAGGGCGATCCTTGAAGCTTTAAACCGTAACGGACGTGTGCTGGTTGGCGATCTTGCGAAAGAGTTCGACACGTCGCAAGTCACGATCCGCAAAGACCTCGACATTCTGCAGGCGCACGGTCGCGTTCATCGCACTCATGGTGGAGCTCTGCCAATGCAACAAGGCGCCCTGGCAGATCCAACGTTGCTAGAAAAGGAAAAACTTCACCGGAAGAAAAAGCAACGAATCGCAACCGCCGCTGCGAGCATGGTAACGGAGGGTCAGGTGGTGATTTTGGATTCCGGCACCACCACCACCGCGATTGCGCGCGCACTCAAGCATTTTCAGAACCTCACTATCATTACGAATGCCGTCAACATCGCAGTAGAATTGTCGGGTACATCCATCGAGGTAATTTTGACTGGCGGGACCCTGCGCAAAAACTCCTTTTCCCTCGTCGGCCCCATAGCGGAGGAAACGCTGCATCGCCTGAACGCCGACATCCTATTTATCGGGGTGGACGGATTTGACGTGCGTCATGGACTCAGCACTCCCAACCTGCTGGAAGCGAAAGTTAATCGCGCCATGATGCAAATTTCACAGCAGTGTGTCGCAGTGTGCGATTCGAGTAAGTTTGGGCGCCGGAGCCTGTCCCTGATCGCTCCTCCGTCGGCGCTGCAGGGAGTAATTACAGACCGCGACGCTGCTAAAGCTGACCTGAATATTCTACGAAAGCAAAATATTAACGTGATTCTGGTGTGACGAGCGCTAACTATGTTCCCGGGGTCGTTGGAACCATTGGCTCACTGTGAAACCACGTGGCTAATCAAATGGTCGAAGAACTGCTCAAAATTCGCGACCTCTCCGTTGCCTACTCGTCGATGGGCAGTCCACCGCTGCGCGCCGTAGACCACATTTCTCTTGCGTTGAATCCGGGCGAGGTAATCGGCGTTTTGGGAGAATCGGGATCCGGCAAGAGCACGCTCGCCTTGTCAATTCTTCGCCTTCTTGCCGCTGGTGGACGATACGAAAGCGGCGAAGTCGTCTTTCGGGGCCGCAATCTACTCGCACTTTCGGAGTCTGAGCTCCGTGAAGTGCGCGGCAAAGAAATGTCTATGATTTCTCAGGACCCCGCCCTGTCGCTCAATCCAGTCATGCGAGTGGGGGCTCAGATCGCAGAAGTGCTTCGGGCGCACATGGGATTGTCACAGAGAGGTGTGAACGCTCGCCTCGAGGAATTGCTACGGTCGGTTGGCTTTGATCCGCCGAGTCAGATTGCTACTGCTTACCCCCACCAACTTAGCGGCGGTCAGCGGCAGCGAATTGCGATCACACAGGCTATCGCTTGCAATCCTGCCCTTGTGATCGCTGATGAGCCCACTAGTAAGCTTGACGCGGGGCTGCAATCAGAAATTCTTGCACTGCTAACGGAAATCCGCAGACGCCACGGGACTACTCTCGTAGTCATCAGTCATGATCCCACCATCTTCGCTGGATTTGCCGATCGCATGATTGTGATGTATGCCGGACGTATTGTGGAGGAAGGAAAGACCCGCGATATTTTCCGTGCTCCGATGCATCCGTACACCCGCGCCTTGGTGCAACTGTCCCAGCGATATTTTGTCGGCAACGTGGCAAGCCGTGCGCGATTTCCCATCATTTCCGGCGAACCTCCTGGTTTGTCGCGGCACGACGCCGGATGCCGCTTCGAGCCACGCTGCCCAGACCGAATGCCAGTATGTGCGGCTACAGATCCGCAAGAGGTGATCGCCGAACCACATCGAAGAGTGAGTTGCTTCAAATATGACAGCTAACCCGGGTGTTGCGGGCCCCCCTGCTCCGCGCTTGCGCGTGTGTGGACTTAGCAAGAATTACGCCCGACGAACCGGTATTGGGCGAAAAAGTCTCTCGATTGCCGCGGTACATGACGTCAGCTTCGAAATTCAGACCGGAAAAACATTCGCATTGGTGGGAAGATCAGGATCCGGTAAATCTACGGTGGCACGCTGTGTGGCTCGATTGGAGAGTCCCGACGCTGGACAAATCTTCTTCGGCGGTACCGACATTGCGCCACTCGGAGGCCGCGATCTACGCTCTTTTCGAACTGAGATCCAAATGATTTTTCAAGACGCGGTCACATCCATGAACCCACGGTTTTCGGCGGAACAGGTAATAGAAGAGCCGATGTTGATCCAAGGACTCCTTAGCAAAAACGATCGTCGAAACCGCATCATGGACCTGATGAGAGAAGTTGGATTACCCCTTGAGCGGATTGACGGGCTGGCGACGAACTTCAGTGGTGGCCAGCAACAGCGGCTGGCCATTGCACGCGCTCTCTCGGTGCGCCCGAAACTACTGGTTCTCGACGAAGCGCTCTCTGCGCTTGATCTTTCAAGCGAGGCGCAAATCGTCAATTTGTTGCTCGACCTCCAGCAAGTTTACTCACTCGGCTATCTTTTTATCTCTCACGATTTATCTCTGGTTGCGCGGTTGGCTGACGAGGTGGCAGTAATTTCTGCGGGGCAGATTGTCGAGCAGGGACTTACAGCTCAGGTCATTGCCAACCCCACTCATCCGCAAACGGTCGAGTTGCTGGCGCCAGCCAGGTCCTTCCAAAGAAGCTATTCGGAGATGCTTGGAGCGGCGGAATGAAATATCTGGGAAGGCGACTGGCGAGAGCGTTCTTGCTGCTGTTAGGAGTGTCAGCACTGTGCTTCTTATTTTCCGAGATGGCGCCAGGCAGCTTTTTTGATGAACTGCGGCTGAACCCGCAAATTTCGCCAGAAACAATCGCCGCTCTGCGCGTGCGTTACGGGCTCGATCAGTCTCTTGCAGTGAGATATCTACGGTGGATGGCAGCCGCCGCTCGGGGAGACCTCGGATATTCAATCGCCTACAACAGCCCGGTTGCGCCGCTGCTGTGGACACGAGCGAAAAACACTTTGTTACTCACCGCGACCGCAACCCTGCTGACTTGGCTGATCGCCGTGCCTCTCGGAGTATTTAGCGCTGCCTCGCGTGGCCGCTTGCTCGATAAAGCAGTGGCGGTCGGGAGCTCTTTGCTGATTTCCATACCGGAAATCGTCATCGCCATCGCTCTGCTTGCATTGGCCGTGCGAACTCGCCTTGTACCGGTTGGAGGAATGAGGTCCGTCAGTTCCGAAGAGCTCTCGACATGGACAGCAGTGAAAGACGTGGGACAGCACATGCTACTGCCAACTGCGGTGTTGGTGCTGGCTAGCATCGCTGTGGTTGAAAGACACATTCGCGCCGCAGTGGTCGAGGTCTTGCAAGCACCTTATATAAAAACGGCCCGTGGGTTAGGCATTAGCCGGGGAAGATTATTGTTTCGGCACGTTCTTCCCGTTGCAGCCAATCCAGGTATTTCGCTGTTCGGTTTTTCTCTCGCCACTCTGCTCAGTGGATCGCTTCTGGTTGAAGTCGTGACTGGCTGGCCAGGACTAGGTCCGCTCCTGCTTGATGCCACGCTTTCACGCGATCTGTATCTAGTCATTGGTGGTCTGATGTTCTCGGCGGTGTTTATGGTGGCCGGCAACTTGATTGCTGACCTGTTGCTAATGGCTTCTGATCCGCGGATTCGCGCCGGAGAGCCAGATGCGAATTAAGAAGACAATGCTGATCCTTCTGATCTCGTTAGCAGCTCTTCACTTGATCGTGATCTTTGCAAGCTTCGTCTCGCCATACGATCCAGGCGAACAAAATCGGGAACTTCCGTATGCCTCACCAACCCGGCTGCACTTTGTGAATGGTTCCGGATTTCACTTCAGACCATTTGTGCGCAGTCCCATTCTTTCCACCGACACTTACCAAGAAGACCGCACACGCGAGTACCCCATACATCTGTTCGTGAGAAACGCTAGCTACACGAACTCCGGAACACTCCAGTCAA
>JBEEGK010000262.1:0-6099 GCA_041166845.1 Acidobacteriaceae bacterium | reverse complement strand
CCCAGAAGATGACCGACGCTATGCACATGCTTCACCGAACCATCGGGCATCAACAACCGGTGTTCTAAATCAAAATCGTCAGCGACTTGCAGTGCATGATCAATTGCCTGTTGAACGCGAGCACGATCCTCAGGATGGGTTCGTTGTAGTACCAGTTCGAGCTGAGGTTTCGTCTCGCGGCCATATTCAAAAATACGAAACGTCTCTTCGGACCAGTAAATTGCACCGCTGGAAACGTTCCAGCCAAAACTACCCGTTTTGCTTAGCTTCTGTGCTTCCGCTAAATAAGCTTCGCTGCGACTCAGTTGCTCTGTGCGTTCCATCACCTTACTCTCGAGCAGGTCACGAGCCTGGCGCAGTTCCATTTCCTGGTCCTTAAGGGTCTGCTCCGCCCGCTTTCGATCGGTGATGTCAGTGCACGTTCCGAACCATTTCACGATCGTTCCGTCGCTGTCCCGGATCGGCGTTCCGCGCGTTTTAAACCAACCGTACGTCCCGTCGCTCCTGCGAATCCGGTATTCCACGTCATAAGGTTGTCGCCCCGCTGTCGATTCCGTCCAGAATTGCAGGGTAGGCTCGCGATCATCCGGATGCAGTGTTTCCATCCAGCGCCATCCGAGCAAGTCACCCTCCGCGACGCCGGTATAGTTCGTCCACTGTGTGCTGAAGTAGTCGCACCAGCCATCGGGACGGGCGCCCCACACCAGCTGCGGCAGGGCTTCGGTAAGGTTTCGCCAGCGCTGCTCGCTATCCCGCAGCGCTTCCTCCGCCCTCTTTCTCGAGGCACTGAGCCAGCACACTATCAGCGCCAGTGAGGCAAAGAACGTCAAAGACAGGAAACGATAGGGCACACGCATCCCCGCCACCTCGACGTAAGGAACCAGAGGCTGGAAAAAATAACCGAGGCTCAGAAGCGAAAGGAGTGTGGCAGTCAGGCCTGGGGCCATCCCGCCAAACCAGGCCGTAAGAGCAACGGCAGTAAGGAAGAGTGCGCCGCGAACATCGAAACCCCTCCCAAAAGACAGCGTCACCACGAGCGCGATTCCAACGGAAACAACCGCGAGCCCGTAACGCCAAAATACCTGTCGAAGGATCAGAGGTGGAATCTTCAAGCCCGCCATGTTGTGTCTGTCCGCGGCACAGAGCGCGGCACCGGAAGACATTGTATTTAAATTGAGCTGCCGCGGCGAAATTGCGGAACCCACACGGGACGAGCCCTATACCAAAGTATGATTGCGCCGCCACCTAAGCATAATTGCGCCATCTTCGAAAGCACTGCTAAGGTTCTGTCATGGTGATCCGAAAGAAGGGGAACATGGTAGCAATTGTTGATGACGATGATTTGATGCGCAGCGCGTTGCACGGCCTGCTGAAATCCGTTGGCCTGCCGGCGCAAGCGTTTGCGTCAGCAGAAGAATTCTTGGAGTCTGGCCAACAGCACCAGGCTGGCTGTCTGGTGGCAGACATCCGCATGCCGGGAATGTCCGGTCTCGAACTGCAAGCCAAGCTCAACGCCGATCATTGCAGGATTCCGACCATCTTCATCACCGCTCACGGCGACGAGAAAATGCGAATGCAGGCCTTAAGAGCTGGTGCCGTGGAGTTCATGGCAAAACCATTCGACGATGAAGCCCTGCTTGAGAGCGTTCGAGCAGCTCTGGAGAGTTAAAACCCAACACAAGCGTTCACGCAGTACCAGGGAGTTCTCTATGGCAGCTATCGGGATAATGCGGACCAGCGATCAAGATTCTTACGCGCGCAGATTCGAGCAGATCATCGGCAATAGTCCTGCGCTCGAATCGGTGCTGGAACAAGTCGAACGAGTCGCGCCCACCGGTTCTACTGTGTTGATCCAGGGAGAAACCGGCACCGGCAAGGAACTCATCGCCCACGCAATCCACAACATCAGCTCACGGTGCGGACGTCCTTTCGTAAGGTTGAATTGTGCCGCTATTCCGCTGGACTTGCTGGAAAGCGAGCTCTTTGGCCACGAAAAGGGCGCGTTCACCGGGGCTATAGCGCAAAAGATTGGCCGTTTCGAGCTGGCCGACAAAGGTACCCTCTTCCTTGACGAGGTGGGTGATATTCCGCCGGCGCTGCAGCCCAAGCTGCTGCGCGTTCTGCAGGAACAGGAATTCGAACGTCTGGGCAGCACTCGGACTCATCAGGTGGACGTGCGGCTGGTGGCTGCAACGAATCGGGATCTGGCTGACATGGTGAAGCGAGGCGAATTTCGCAGTGACCTCTACTATCGTCTGAATGTGTTCCCCGTTCTTCTGCCTCCATTGCGGGAGCGCCGCGAAGACATCCCAGCCTTAGTCACACATTTTGTCGAGATTTTGGGCCGCCGGATGGGGAGGGAAATCGAGCACATTCCTCCAGAAACGATGACTGCTCTCAGTTCACACCAGTGGCCGGGGAATATCCGCGAACTGCAAAACCTCGTTGAACGTGCTGTAATCCTTTCAAACGATGGTGTGCTACCCAATCCTTTGCCCACCGCAGAAACTGGGCCGCGCGCCACAATCTCTATATTTTCAACTACGCTGCGAGACTCCGAACGGACACTGATTCTGCAAACGCTGGAAGGGGTCGGCTGGGTTATCGGCGGTCCGAAAGGGGCCGCCACAAAACTCGGCTTGAAACGCACTACGCTGATCCACAAGATGCAGAAGCTGGGCATTGCACGGCCCGCTCTCCAAAGCAGCGAGGACGTAATGTCCCCGGCATCGCAGGGGCCGGGCTCTTTTGCACGACATTTTTCGTCTAACTAGACGCCACTCAATCCCTTTAAGCACTTGATTGATCTCATCTCAGCCGGACCATCCGGTACGGCGGAGATCCTTCCAAGGACCGCCATCCGCGTAGCGCTCGGGATGCAGAATCTTCGAACGTGGGTCTTCCGCCGTGTCGAGCTGCAAGACCATCCACTTCGGATACGGAACGCCCGGATCCGACGCCGCGTCCAGAAGCCGGACGTCGTCATCTGAGAGCTGGAGATCAACGGCATGGATGTTATCCTCCAGTTGCTCGGCCTTGCGGGCAGCGACGATCACGCTGCTGACAGCCGGCCGTCCGAGAACCCACGAAAGTGCCACGCGCGCCGGGCTTGCGTCATGCCGGCCTGCCACTTCCTTCAGCGCCTCCACGACGCGGTAGCCCATCTCCCTGTCAATCGGAACGAAATTCCCCGCTTCCGCGAATCGCGTGCCGGAGGGCGCAGGGTTGGCACGGCTATACTTGCCCGAGAGGAACCCGCCGGCAAGCGGGCTCCATACCAGGATGCCGATGTTGTGATGCTCGGCGAATGACTGGAACTCGTACTCCAGACCTCGACCGACAAGGCTGTAATACATCTGCGCCGTTACGTATTTCTCTAAGCCGAGGTGCCCCTGCAGCATTACCGCAGTGGCCGCTTGCCATGACAGGAAGTTTGACAGCCCGATATAGCGTACCTTCCCCTGGCGCACAAGATCGTCAAGCGTCCGCAGCGTTTCTTCAAGCGGTGTGTTGCTGTCCCATCCATGTACCTGGTAAAGATCGATGTAGTCGGTCTGCAGCCGTCGCAGACTGGCCTCCACTTCACGCATGATGTTCACGCGGGTCGCACCGCTGTGGTTAAAATTCTCGCTCATCGGAAGCCGGACTTTGGTGGCGAGGACAATCTCGTCCCTGACGCCCTTCAAGGCATTACCAACCAGAGTCTCGCTCTCACCAAGGCTGTACACGTCCGCCGTATCAATGAAGTTAATTCCCCTATCCAGGGCCAGCTTCACCAGGCGAGTCGTGTCCTCCTGACCCAGGTTCCCCATGTTCATCTTGCCGCCGAACTGCATCGTGCCAAGAGCCACGCTGCTGACGATGAGTCCGGTATTCCCCAGTTTGCTATACCTCATCTCCCATCCTCCTTCCCGTTGCAAGAAAAATACAAACGGAGCACGATCTCATCCACATGATTGTTTCAGGGTCATCATGCCAGAACTAGTTTGCACACGTCTTTCCAGATCACGCAAGCGACGCGCACATTTTGCCAACATCGCGCAGGCCAGCGCACTCATGTCCGGATTTTCAGAATTGGCAGCCCTAAGCAACTCCTTCCCAGCATCTTGCTGTCCGAACTTGCACCACATCACTCCACAAAGAAAAATGTAGTTGCTGTCCATTTCTGTTTCCTCCTCTCAGACTAGGTTTGAAACCATCTTTCTCGACTGCAATCCCAGTGCCAACGACGCCGCGCCCGCCAAAAAGCCCTCCGCAGCTCTACGCTGTTGCTATCGAAAGCATCCACATGCTGCGTCAGTCGTGAGACGGGAAGAAGCACAGGTTGTGAATCGGGCGGAACGCTTCCAGCGCTGCCAGAAGTGACCACCCACGGACGCATGTCCAAATGATGACGCACGACCAGCACTGAACTCCCAAATCTCGCTCTGCACGCGACAATTTTGATCAATTGCTTTCTACATCTTGAAGAATTGGCGGCCGAATTAGTCAAAATCACTAGCGTTCAGAACGACTAATAGCTCGTATGTGCTATATGCCGCGAGGCCTCAGTTCGCCATAATTGCTTGGAACAAGCTCTGGGAGCATGGTTCGGAAGGTTTCCCCAGCTTGGTTAGCAACAATTGGCAATGATGTCTGACCGGAGAGTTAGCGCTCACGATTGCGCGCGGCGGCCCATCCCCGCCTGTGCGACCGGGGTAGCTGTTGGATTCGTCTTAAACGTGTTTTGTATGTACCTTGGCTGTGAGAGGTAACTTCACAAATGAGTGGTCGCGCCCACGTCGCCTTTGCCCTGCTCGCTATTGCCTGCCTGGAAATCGGTCTCACAGGTTGTGGCGGAACGAGCGGTCAGCAACCGAAACAGGACCCTACCGCGGTTGCCGTCACCGTGCAGGTCTCGCCGAGCAGCGCCAGCGTGAAGTTGGGGCACTTCCAACCGTTCACGGCGGCCGTCACCGGATCCACGAATCAGAGCGTTTTATGGTCGGTGGATGGGATTCCTGGGGGCAGTGCGACAGTCGGATCGATAAGTGCCAGTGGTCAGTACGTTGCGCCTGGGGCGCGGGGAAGTCACAGCATCACGGCTACCAGTGTTGCGAGCAGCGGCAGCACGAACAGCGCATCCGTGGATGTGGTGGACGTCGACTTCGCCGTCCTCACCTACAAGTACGACATGACTCGGGCGGGGCTGAATTCGGATGAGACGACGTTGACACCCGCGGGTGTGAGCAGCCAGTTCGGTAAATTATTCAGCTATACAGTGGACGGGCTAGTCTTTGCACAACCCCTCTACATGGAAAATATCAATATTGGCGGGGGCACGCACAACGTAATTTTCGCCGCCACCGAGCACGACAGTGTCTACGCGTTTGACGCCGATAGCAACCAAGCACCCTTCTGGCATGTCAATTTTCTGGATCCTGCTAATGGCGTCACCACCGTGCCAACGTCCATTGCCAACGATCCTGGGGGCAGAACCGGCCTTGGCCCGGAAGTTGGAATTACGGGGACTCCGGTGATCGATCCAAGCACGAATACCTTGTACGTCTCGGCCATGACGTACGAAAACCAGCAGGCCGTGCACCGCCTGCATGCTCTGGACGTTTCTACGGGGGCGGAAAAGTTCGGTGGTCCCAGGGTGATTACCGCCACCGTTGCGGGGAACGGAGATGGCAACGACGGCGCCGGTCACATACCCTTTCCCTCACTGACGCAGAATCAGCGTTCCGGCTTATTGCTGTTAAACGGCGTAGTTTACGTGCAATTCGCTTCGTTTTCCGACGTCCACCCGTATCACGGCTGGCTGTTGGCGTATGACGCCCTGACGCTGCAACAACTCGGTGTGTTCAACACCAGTCCTAACGGAGAGGGGGCGGGCCTTTGGCAGGGCGGGGCGGCGCCTGCTGCTGACGACAACGGCAATATCTACATCACGAGCGCGGATGGCACATTTGATCTCGACATGGGCGGTTCCGACTACGGGGACACGCTGCTCAAATTGAAATTTGCCGGCAACTCTTTCAGTGTGCTGGATTCGTTCACTCCCTTCAACCAGGGCTGTCTGAATTTTTATGATCTCGATATCGGCTCCGGGGGCCC
>JBEEGK010000261.1:0-3401 GCA_041166845.1 Acidobacteriaceae bacterium | reverse complement strand
GTTCCGCTGTAAGGCAGGTGGTAGACGACCTGAAATTGCGTCTCCCCCGGACGCAACGGAAAGTTGAATGCGTAGCGGTTTTTTTCTTTTTGTGGCACGGGCGGGGAGTTGACGGGCTGTCCGCCGGAGGTCATCGCCATTGCTTGATCAACCTGCGCGCCATCCGGAAGATAAAATTCAAAATTCTGATCGTTCATTTGTGTGCGCGGTGGATTCGAGGCATTGCCCACCGCAAACAGACGAATACCTTCCAGCACGTTCGCCTGCGCCTGCAGACGCATCACATCAGCGGTGAGCGTGATGCCCGCTACTTTTTTGGCAACGTCATAAACTTCGACTTCAACCGACGTGCTTGCCGGAGGCGCCATCCGGTGATAAGTAACGCCTTGGTGAACTACGCGCACCAAATGGGGTTCGCCACCCTTGGGAACAGTCAAAGTGAAGTTGCCGCGCGCATCGGTACGGGTGTGTCCCGTCTCTTCCATGCCTTCCGCCAGCTTGATGAGAATGACTTCGTCACCAGCGGAGGGCTTATTGGTCGTACCGTTCTTCACGGTTCCGGTTAGGTTCTGACCTGAAGCTCCGGCGGCGAGGGACAGCAACAAAATAAACGTGAAGGAAAAGGTTTTTATCCGTGACGTACCGGACCTGAAGATTTCTGAACCTCTCAAACCTTAGCCCCTTTTTTCACCCGCTCCGTGCTGGCGTTGGCAAGACTCGGATTTTCCAATTGAGACATCTCGGAGAGTACCGCGGCCGCCTCGTCTTCCAACGATGTTTTCATAGTCTCGTAGTCGGCGTCGGGAAACTTACCAGCCTTATGTTCAAAATTTAGGTCGCGAAGATTTTCGTAAATTGAATCCTTGCGTTCCCGCAAAAATGACAGACGGGTTTTTTCGGGACCAAGATGCAACGTTCCAGGAAGATAGAAGATATAGACAAGCGCGGCTACCGTCATCATCGCGCAAGCTAAATAAACTAGTGTCATAAATCAGTTTCTTTCCGGGCCTGCGCACGAAAGCGTTCGAGTTCCATGCCGCCTACCGGAGTAACTGCTCCCGAAGAGAGGATCAGGGGCCGCCCTCTCCAGTGGCGCACCACAAACACGACTGTGACAAGTCCGAGCACCAAAGCGAGATACGGCATGACCCATGCGACACGATTGAATCCTGTGGTGGTGGGCGCGGCCATCACGGTTGTCCCGTATTTCTGAACGAATGATTGTAGAGTCAGATCGTCGTTGTCGCCTTTGTCAACGGCGGCCACGAGTTCGTTGCGCATGCGGTCTGAATAAGTGCAGCCGACATGATTGCACTCCAACAGAATCTGATTGCATCCGCAGACGCACATCAGGCGGTGACCGAGATCGTTGACCCGAGCCGATTCATCACCGACTCCCATAAACATGAGCAAAGCAATACAGAGCAGGATTAATTTAAACGTGCGTAAATTGAGGCGGTGTATGCTATTCCTGAGCGGAGGCATCAATCCCCAGCTCCAGCCGGCGCAACCTGAACGCGTGCAGGCGCTGTAGCAGTCAGAGCCAGGGCGTTCGGAATCAGGGCGACGACGGTGCCGACAATCATGATCCACACGCCAATCCATATCCACATCACTAGCGGATTGAGATGGACTTTAATGATCGGACGTCCTGAGACCTGATTCTGGCCTTCGTAAACCAGATACAAGTCTTCTCTCAGCGTGGAGCGGTTGGCGACCATGGTTGAGGTTTGCTGACTGGCTTTGTAAAAACGGCGTTCGGGATAGAGGGTATCAATCCGTTTGCCACCCTTGAAAACTTGAATGATGGCCCACTCGCTACCGTAGTTCGGCTTGTCTTCCTGCGTGTAAGACTGGCAGACAAGAGTGTAAGCACCGATATTCAGCTTGTCGCCAAATCCCATCTCTTGTTCGGCTTCCTTATTAAACGCCGCGCCCGCAAAGCCAATCATGATCACAATCACGCCGAAATGGACAATGTACCCTCCGTAGCGGCGGGTATTGCGATGTCCAAGATGCAGCATGGAAGCAAACAGGTTAAGTCCGGTATGTTTCGCGATCACGCGACCGCCGCGAACGAATTCGGAGATCACGGTCACGCCCACCAGCACCGAGAGCATGATTGTGATCAGCGAGTAGAAGTACGAAGCATCCTGCCACGGACGCACTCCGAAAATAACTAATAGAACTCCTGCTAAGACAGCGCTTATTGCGGGCACGAGAAAATTGCGCCGCAAACTCTCCAGCGAAGTTCTGCGCCATGCGAGCAGCGGCCCCAACGCGGTCAGCAACAACAGCAACATCGCTACCGGCAGATTCACGCGATTGAAAAAGGGAGGCCCCACGGTAACCTTGGTGCCCTGCACCCACTCCGAGAGCACTGGGAAGAGAGTTCCCCATAACACCGTGAAGCAGGCAACCAGAAGAAGCAGATTGTTGAACAGGAAACTGGACTCGCGCGAGACCAGCGATTCCAACTTATGCTCGCTGCGAAGATGCGAACGGTTCTTCACGTAGAAGTACAAACACACAACAAAGATGATCGCGAGGAAAGCGACTAACCAATCTCCGATGGAGGACTGAGCGAAGGCATGAACTGAACTGTCGACTCCGCTGCGAGTCAGGAAGGTGCCGAAAATTGACAGCATGAACGTGGCAAAAATTAGCCACATGTTCCACACTTTCAACATGCCGCGTTTTTCCTGCATCATCACCGAATGCAAAAATGCTGTACCGGTAAGCCAGGGCATGAGCGAAGCATTTTCAACCGGGTCCCACGCCCAGTAGCCGCCCCATCCCAGTACTGAGTAAGCCCAGTGCGCGCCCAGAAAGATTCCGCAGGTGAGAAAGCCCCAAGTCACCATCGTCCAACGGCGCGTGATGTGGATCCACTTTTCTCCTGGATACTTCATCGCCAATGCTGCCAGCGCGAACGCAAACGGCACCGTGAACCCGACGTATCCGAGGTACAACATGGGAGGATGGATGACCATCTCGGGATATTGCAATAACGGATTTAACCCCGTGCCATCCGAAGGCAACGAACCCTGCATCACGGCAAAAGGATGTGCGGCAAAATTCAGCAGCAGAAGAAAAAAAACTTGGACTGCTGCGATGACAACGGATGCATGAGCAAACAACCGGCTGTCGGTCTTGTAGCGCAGCCTAAGTACGAGCCCGTAAGCCGAGAGCAGCAGCGACCAGAAAAGCAAAGAGCCTTCCTGTCCGGACCATAATGTCGCGAATTTATAAGGAGCGGGAAGTTCTCGATTGCTGTGATGAAAAATATAAGCGATGGAGAAGTTGTTTTGAAACGCAGCAGTCACCAACACCATTGCCGCTATAAGAACTGTCACAAACGTGGCAATGCCAGCGCGGCGCGAGGTTTCACTAAGCCGATC
>JBEEGK010000260.1:0-3699 GCA_041166845.1 Acidobacteriaceae bacterium | reverse complement strand
CGAACTGATTGTCCTGGCAGCAGAAGCGTCCAAATTTGGCGGCATTTACGCGACTCACATGCGCAACGAAGGAGACTCAGTTCTGCCGGCGATTGAAGAAGCAATAAAGATAGGTCGAGACGCTCACATCCCAGTTGAGATCTGGCATCTTAAAGTTGCTGGCAAAGAAAACTGGGGACGCATGCCGGAGGTTGTGAAGAAGATTGATGAGGCCCGCGCAGACGGGCTGGATATTTCCGCAAACACTTATGCCTACCCCGCTTGGTTCAATTCCATGTCTGCCTTCATACCTCCGTGGGCGCACGACGGAGGCGACGAAAAGCTGATCGCACGTTTGAAATATCCGAACACGCGCGCCCGCATACGCAAAGACATGATGACGCCGTCCGCCGATTGGGACAATGAATGGCAAGAGATACCCGGGCCGGAATCCGTCCTGATCGGCGTTGTCCAGAATCCCCAATTGCTTCCACTCCAAGGGAAGACTTTGGCGGAGATTGCGAAGCTATGGGGCAAAGATCCCATTGATGCTCTTTGCGACTTACTGATCCAGGACAATGCTTTCACCAGCGTTGCGGTTTTCGGAATGTCCGAGCCTGACGTGGCATTGGCTCTGGTGCAGCCGTGGGTGTCGATTGATAACGATTCTTCCGGGGCATCTCCCGAAGGAATTCTAGGCAAGGAGCATCCTCATCCTCGTGCCTATGGAACGTTTCCAAGGATTCTCCGCAAGTATGTGCGCGAAGAGAAAAAACTTACGTTGGAAGATGCCATCAGAAAATTCTCAGCCTTGCCGGCGCAACGTTTACATCTCGCGGACCGCGGCGTGCTGAAGGCGGGCATGTGGGCGGACGTCACGATTTTCGACCCCGCGACGGTGCGTGATGTCGCAACCTTCGAAAATCCGAATCAATTATCTGAGGGGATGGAATACGTGCTCGTCAACGGTAAACCGGTAATTGAAAAAGGCAAGATGACAGGCGTGCTTCCGGGAAAAGTCTTGCGCGGCGCTGGTTCGACACAATAGCAGATGGACGCAATAGAATTCGACGCAATAGAACCAGGCTTACTTTTGCGTGACTGACAGAGTGTGGAGACCGACCGTAGCGGTGTCTATGCGGTCTCGTAAGGCAAAATGCGAATCTAAACCAACATCCGGATACTTGGGATGCAGATATTTCTCCACAAACATCTGTAGGACAAAGCGAGGGATATCCACCTCATCCAGTGAAACCGAATCCACGTGAACATATCCCTGACCTCCAGCGGCGTGCGCGTGCGCGACTACGACCACGGTATGAATTCCGCTAAAAACCGACAGCAAGGGATTGGCGGAACTGTGTCCGGCCTTGAGTTGATCGAAATCTACCCGTGACTTTCCGGTAACCACTTCGGGCTGAGAATCAAAACTCACCGACTTTACACCGACGGGGAACTCAATTTTCCCGGACGCGAAAAAGGAGTTCACATCTTCTTCTGTAAAAACCGTGGGAGTCTGATCTGGGGTAGGGCCTTTTCCGTTGTTCTCAATCTGCTGCAGCTTGGCTTCCATGCTGGCCTCGGGAGAAACCCGGGCGGCCTCAGTTTGCGCCACAATTTTGATCTGGAGGATCGTGAGAATCAGCCCGACGAGAATGGCAATTGGGAAACTTCTGGATGCCTTCATGGTTTCAGGGCCGCCTGGGTTTCTGATGCAGGCGCCGGCGAGACTCGGGGTTCGTTCAGTGTTCCCGTGATGCTAAACCCTGGAATCCCGCTTCCCGAGAGCTTTACGTTCAAGGCTTGCCCAAGAAATGAGCTGCCCAGCGAGGCCGTCCCACTTACTTGGTAGGTTGCATCCTGGGTATCCAATTTGCCTTCGCTGATGTCAAACTTATTGTCGTGGAAGGAAAGCCTTCCCCCGAAATGCTGCACTTCCAGCGGGCCGCTTGCGGCCGAGAGTTCGACGTGAGGAAGCGAGCCATCCGAAATGTCGAGTTGTAACGCACCGATCGCGGAGGCAATAAGGTCCGATGCATTTAGTCCGGCAAGAGACACTTGATAGCGGCCGGATGCAGCACCGGTTATCCAAGCATCTCGCGATAGGGCTGAAAGTTGTTCCAAATTGATCTGCTCCAGCATACCGTTGCCTGTGTATTGCGGAGGCTGCACAGTAAAGTCGGCCTTCCAGTCGCCGCTGTGAGTGCCACCGAAAAGCGCTGCTTGCAATTTCGATACATGCAGTTCGCTGCGATTCCACTCAACACTAGCGGACACACCTTCGCTCGTCGCATTCCGAAAGGTAAGGTGATCTACCGTCAATTTACCTTTCGCGTTGAGCGACAGTAGATAAGAGTGGCGACTGCGCGAGGACGCAAGAAAACGATACCAGGGACGCTTTCTCGCTAGCGGGTTGAGTGCGTCGTTTAATTCCTGGGCGTCCAGGCGCGTGGAATGAAGATTGAATTTTGTGACGCACGCGGTGGGCTCTGGACAATGCAACGGGACGGATAAATTTCCTCGCCAGGTAGTGTTGGCCAGAGAAAAGGCCAGATTCGGTACTTGCATCTCATCCGCTTTGAGCGAAAGGTTAGCTGCCATAATTTCTACCGGCTTGTTTATCCCTGGAATTTCGGCCCGAATGGAACGCAGCTGTGCCTCACCGATCGGTCGCGGCGGAATATCCGCTGCCCAGTTTCCAGCCAGGTGTAAGTCGAAATTCACGCCTCCGGACGCTACGGTCGTGGGTGCCGCTACACCCACAATGCGCGCCACCTGCAAGAGAGATTGCACATCGGCGCTCCCTTGCATTGCGATCTCGTAAGCCGAGCGTGATACCGATCCTCTAACGCGCGCGGGCGATGGACGTCCCATTGCAACATTGACCGGACCGAATTCGACACGGGTGCCCGCGACAGGTTGGACATTCGGCTTGCTTCGAAGCAATTGCTTGCGCGCGCCAGATGGTTGGGCTGCGGCAGCGACGATTGAAAAGGGAACTTTTCCAAACGCAATATCCACCTTGCTTGAACTCATTCCCAATTGAAAATCTTGCGTGCTCCCGCCACCCTGCCATCGTGTGACATGACCTGGCTCGCCATGCACGTCTGCCTGCCCTCTCAGGGTGCCAGAGGCCATCAGATCTTCCGCGACACCCTGCCTGCAATGTTGTACGAGGGCGAGTACCGCGGGAATCGGCAAGTCCTCGGCGGTCATGTGCAGATCGTATGAAAGAGGACGTCGCAGCGAAGCCATCTTTGCGTCCATGGAAAGCAAACCGGAACCTAAGGGAGCTCGACAGGAAACGTCTGACAACGAATGGTCCGCGGAACTGTAATGTCCGCCACACCGCGCCGCCAGTCGCAGCGGGGCACCGCCGGGAACTCCGAAGTGACGAAAATCCTGCACTGAAAAATTGGCGGCGAGAACCAGGTTCCCAGGTGTCCCCAAAGCAGTCGCGCTCAAGACGATGCCACCGCGCCAACCTTGATCACTTCCATACGCCAGCTTCGATGCCTGGCCAAGTTGCGCGCGCGACCACTCAAGGTTGAATTGCAAGGGAGTTTCCCGAAGGCTTCCGGCGCGTTGCCAGTTGCCGGTCACTTTCAGAGTTCCGGTGTCTGTGAGATTGAAATCAGTGCGGACCGGCTTCGCTTCCAGGCGCAGGCCCCATTCGTTCTCGGAGTCCTGCCAAAGACCGAAGTCAGTCTCGGTCAGCGC
>JBEEGK010000259.1:0-6631 GCA_041166845.1 Acidobacteriaceae bacterium | reverse complement strand
GTAGGCAGGAAAGTCAGGGAACACATCAGTAATGCGCTCGTCATACCGAAGCTTCCCATCACGCACCAGTAGCATTATCGCCATGGCCGTGAATTGTTTTGTGCAGGAAGCCAGACGAAAATTCGTGTGAGGGTCAATGGCGGCGTGAGTTTTTAGATCTCGCACTCCGTACCCGCGTTGAAAAACCGTGTGACCATTTCTTCTCACTAATACGGCCGCGCCGGGGACGCCCTGCTCAATCACATTCGTGAAGATTCGGGCCACTCTGCGTGCGGTCGCATCGGCATCCCGGTCAGCAGCGCTCCGCGCAAATCCAGTCAACAAAAATGCGACAGCTAGAATGCGCAGGAATTTGTTAGTGAACATTTTCAAGCACGCACAGCATACAAGGTTTACAATCGGGCGCGACATTTCACTTCTTCCCTGACTCATGACTGATGGTCCGACATTTAAACCCCTTAAGCCGACAGACCGTGATCGCCTGGTAGAGGAAGCGCGGAAAGTCGCCGAGAACGCCTACGCAACTTATTCAAACTTCCAGGTCGGGGCGGCGTTGCTGACAGAAGAGGGCGAAGTAGTGACCGGATGCAATGTTGAGAACGCGTCTTATGGATTGACCATGTGCGCGGAGCGGTCTGCTATTTTCAGCGCGGTCGCGAAGTTTGGTCCCGCCCTCAGTATTCGAGCCATCGCCGTCCTAAATAGCAAGGACGTTTCTTGCTCTCCATGTGGCGCCTGTCGTCAGGTGATCTATGAATTCGGGCCTGAGGCGTCGGTCGTGTTCCAGAGTTTAGAGGGATGGAGCGAAGTGCCCATCACAAAGCTTCTTCCGTATGGGTTTCGGCTGAAATGAATCAGCCTTCTGAAAATAAGTCCGCAAACGCAATCGCCGCGCTGGACGTCATCCGCAAAAAACGCCGAGGCCTTGAGCTTTCTAAACTTGAGATTGAATATCTGGTGCAAGGATATACACACGGCGAGATTCCCGATTACCAAGTCTCGGCTTGGCTGATGGCGGCGGTTTTGCAGGGGCTCAACAAGGCCGAGACGGCGTATCTCACCGACGCCATGTTGCATTCCGGTGAGGTTTTGGATCTCTCCGAATTTGGCCAGAAGAAAGTCGACAAGCATTCGACCGGTGGAGTTGGAGACAAGACTTCTTTGATCATCGCTCCCGTCGTAGCCGCCGGAGGAGTGATGGTTCCTATGATCAGTGGGCGCGGCCTGGGCCACACCGGCGGCACGCTGGATAAACTCGAATCCATTCCCGGCTTCAATGTGAATTTGTCGGTGGATAAATTCCGAAAGGTTCTCGCTTCCTGTGGCTGCTCAATGATCGGACAAACCTCAGAAATCGCTCCCGCGGATCGAAAATTCTATGCGCTGCGAGACGTAACGGGCACGGTGGAAAGCCCGTACTTGATTTGCGCCTCCATCATGAGCAAGAAACTTGCGGAGGGCGTTGATGCCTTGGTCCTCGATGTGAAGACGGGCTCCGGCGCTTTCATGAAAAATGAGAAAGACGCCGCATACCTCGCCGAATTGATGGTTGAAACTGGCGAGCGTATGGGTAAGAAAATGGTCGCGATCCTTACCGACATGGACCAGCCGCTCGGTAACAAAGTGGGCAATTCCATGGAAGTTGAAGAATGTATCGAAGTCTTGCGGGGAAAAGGTCCGAGTGACCTTCGCGAACTCTGCGTCGAACTATCGGCTTGGATGTTCCAGTTGGGAGGGGCCGCAAGCACCATCGAGCAGGGCCGGACTCTGGCTGAAAAACTGATTGACTCGGGACAAGCGCTGGCCAAATTTCGAGAAATGGTTACATTACAGGGCGGCAACGTCGCGGCGATAGATGATCCGAAAAAGCTTCCGCAGGCTAAGTTCACATTAGACGTTCTCAACTCAAGGGCAGGATACGTTGCCAAGATCGAATGTGAACAGATCGGAATTGCGAGCGTTCTACTTGGCGGCGGTCGCGAAAGGAAAGAAGACACGGTGGATCCCGCAGTCGGTCTGGTGGTGCATAAGAAGATCGGCGATTCGGTTTCTGCCAAAGAACCGCTTTGCACCATTTACCACAACTCCGAAGCGCGTGCGGAGCGGGCACGACAGCTGATCGAAGCGAGCTATCAAGTGGAAGACTCACCACCAAAGACGACGAGACCACTTATCCAGCGAGTCATTGGTCGCTCTGCGGGGTCAAAATAAAATGGGAAGATTCACCGGTGTTCTCGGACTTGTAACCATGCTAGCTCTAGCGCTGGCTTTCTCGACCAACAGGCGTGCGATTCGGATGAAAACGGTGGCCTGGGGCTTGGGATTGCAGTTCGCTTTTGCCGTCTTTGTCTTGAAATCTAATATCGGACGAGATCTTTTCCAGAAGGCGGGCGACGCGGTCAATCGCCTGCTGAGCTACTCGTTCGCCGGATCAGAATTTCTGTTTGGAGATCTGGGAAAGAAGACATCTCCCCTCGGATTTTATTTTGCGTTTCAAGTGTTGCCGACCATCATCTTCATCGCTGCATTTTTTGCGATTCTCTATCACTACGGCATCATGCAATTCATCATCAAGCAGATCGCGAAAGTGATGACGCGCGTTATGGGCGCGAGCGGCGCGGAGTCGTTGAATGTTGCGGCCAGCATTTTTATGGGGCAGACGGAAGCTCCGCTCACCATACGCCCGTTTCTCCCTGATCTAACGCACTCGGAATTGATGACGGTTATGACCAGTGGTATGGCGCATGTCTCCGGCGGAATTATGGCGGCCTACATTGCGTTCGGAATCGAGCCTAAGCACCTGTTGAGCGCCGTGATCATGACCGCGCCTGGAACTATTTTGCTGGCTAAAATGCTCGTCCCCGAAACCGAGCAACCAAGGACCGCAGGCCGGGTAGAAATGTCTGCGAACGAAGTAATGCTGGAAAAAAGTGAAAATCTGTTAGGAGCAGTGGCCCGCGGCACAACGGACGGACTGAATCTTGCCCTGAACATTGCCGCTATGCTGATTTCGTTTATTGCGCTGGTGGCCTTAGCAAACGGGCTTCTGGGCGGCATTCATAAAGGATTCGCTCACTTCGGCATCTCCTGGTTTCCCACCAGCCTGCAGAATATTTTCGGGACTTTGTTCTCTCCCATTGCGTGGATTATCGGCGTGCCCTGGAAGGACTGTCATGCAATCGGCAATCTGCTGGGCACACGCCTGGTCTTGAACGAAGTGATCGCCTTTTCGCAGCTTGGACCGCAAAAGGCAATTCTGAATCCGCGTTCTTTTACCATCGCCTCTTTCGCGTTGTGCGGCTTCGCCAACTTGAGTTCGATCGGCATTCAAATCGGAGGGATCGGAGCCCTTGCGCCGAACAAGCGAGGAGAGCTTGCGCGCCTGGGACTTCGCGCTCTGCTGGCGGGGACGATGGCGAACCTGATGTCCGCCTCAATCGCAGGCATCCTTCTTTAACTAGCTTCGACTTCCGCGTCCGCAATACTAAGCGCTTCGTCGAGAACGCTCACGCCGTGATCAATATCAGCCTTGGAAATAATCAGCGGAGGGGCAATCACAAAGTGGCTCATCCATGCCTGCACGAACACGCCATTCGCCATCGCTCGCGACGCCACCCTGTCCACGAGCAACGATTTACCTGAAACCTTGTCGAGGCCAGTATTGAACGGCGCTTTCGTTTTCTGGTTCTTGACCAACTCCACCGCCCAGAACATTCCGATGCCCCGCACCTCGCCAATAGAGCTATGCTTGGGCCTCAAAGCATATAATTTTTCTCCCAGATGCGCACCCATCTCCGTCGCCGTTTGCACGAGGTTCAGACGCTTCATCTCGTTGATGGAAGCGATGGCGGGAGCCAGCGTGAGCGGATGCGCTTCATAAGTGTGTCCGTGGGAAAAGAAATGATCATCGAAATACGAAGCGATCTTGCTATTGGTGGCGCACAGCCCAAGAGGAATCGCGGCGTTCGTAATTCCCTTCGCGGTGGTCAGAATGTCAGGAACGACTCCCCAATGGTCCATGGCAAACCACTTGCCGGTGCGGCACCATCCGGTCATAACTTCGTCGGCGATCAGGAGGACTCCATTTGCGTCGCAGATGGCGCGCAGACGTGGCATATATTCCTTCGGGGGAATTAATACTCCGTTGGTTCCGACCACCGGTTCGACAATGACCGCGGCAACGTCACTCTCGTTGGCGATCATGTGCTCCACGTATTCCACACACGCAATGCCGCATCCCGGATAGGTATGTCCGATCGGACATTTGTAACAATTCACCTCGGGCGCAAAAATTACCCCAGGAATCTTGCCCGACGGCTCCATGGCCCAGCGGCGCGGGTCGCCCGTCGCCGCAATAGCGCCCATAGTCGAACCGTGGTAGGACCGATAGCGTGAAATGATTTTGGTCTTTCCGGTAGCCATGCGCGCGATTTTGAACGCGGCTTCGTTAGCTTCGGTGCCGGAAGTCGTAAAAAAGAATTTGTCGAGCCCCTTTGGCAGCACCTCAATGAGCAGTTTGCTAAGCTCCGCTCTCACATCGGTGGCGTATCCAGGACCGATGAAAGCCAGCTTCTTCGCCTGATCGGCAATGGCTTGCACGACCGCCTGATTTTTATGGCCAAGCATCACGCACATCAACTGTGCAGAGAAATCCAGATAGCGCTTGCCGTCAGCGTCAGTGAAATGGCAGTCCTCCGCGTCAACAACGTGAAGCGGATTCCAGCCTTTCTGCTTGCGCCACGTCCCGTATGTGTACTTGCTGGTTACATCTCTGACTTCTTGCGAAGATAAGTGATCGCTCATAGTAACTTTTGGGAAAAACGACTAACGAAATATCAAGGCAGCGATTGTAGATGAATTGTTAAGACCTGTGCAGGGCCTGGTGTGCCCCTGCCGTCCCAAAAGGCTGCCGGAGTTTGCTGGAGCCGTAGAGCTGGAGTCCTAACCGTTGGCCTTCGCCACTAACAAGATTGCGAGGGCATAAAACACGAACATGAGTCCCAGATACATTTTGGCGCGACTTCCAGCACCGTCGAATTCCTTCCACGCTAGCACGCCCCATAGAGCGGCCACCATGGGGGCCGATTGGCCGATCGCATAGGAAATTGCTACCCCGGTAAAGTTTGCGGCGACAAGATTGAATACCATCCCAGTGCCCCATATCACGCCGCCAAGAAGTCCCAACACGTGTCCGGACGCCGAACCTTTGAAGAATCCGCTAAAGTTTACCGGCTCGCCGACAAGCGGCCTTTTCATGAAGTACACGTTCCAGATGGAGCAAGAGAGCAAAGCACCGAGCGTTAGAAACACGGCAATACTGTAAGGCCCAAGTGTGTTCCCCCGTGTCATCGCATGAGTGACAAACGGCGCCCAAAGGCCCATAAGCACGCCGGAGACGATGCAGGTTACGATGCTTTTTTTGGAAACGTTGCGGCCAGCGCTGGCCAGACTGCCGTATGCCTTGCCGTCCATGATGACCGCAATGACAGCACAGAGCACGCCGGCCGCCAGCAGTCCACCATTACCTCTCGGTTGCAGAATGTAGCTCGAGACAACACCGACCACGAGAGCGATGCCAATGGAAACCGGAAAGGC
Source organism: Acidobacteriaceae bacterium (assembly GCA_041166845.1). Classification (GTDB taxonomy): domain Bacteria; phylum Acidobacteriota; class Terriglobia; order Terriglobales; family Acidobacteriaceae; genus JALYIM01. Next base: position 1,036 of record JBEEGK010000259.1, on the reverse strand, counting down.
CACCGCCAACCCGGCCATATCAATTGCCGCTACCAGCAGTAGATTGGCGAGATTGAATATCGCACCACCGACCATCGTGGATGCGATGTTCGCACCATCCGCAGAATGAACATTGTTCAGGAAACTGTTCGCGTCGTCGGAGGTATTTCCCATCGTGAAGGCGAGCACCAAGGAAATCAGAAAAATACCCACCGCATAGTCCCAGTAAAAAAGTTCGAAGCGATAATTCTTTACGCCTTTATAGGTGTTCGCCCACGACCCCCAGCAGATAGCGCTGGTTATCATCATCATCAGTGCTATACCCAGACTATGTGGTGTAAACATTTTTCTCCTTGATCAGTCCGACGCTCGCCGGTGTGACTTTGTTTACTGCCTCGATAACATAGCGACCGCCGGGGATCGCGGAGTGAACCCGCCACGTTGCATTTTGGGATCTCGCGAGCTCACCGGACACATTTTCTGACATCTGGAAGACCTGGAATTGCCCCATGCTGATGAACCAGCGAAGTAGCCTAGCGTCGGCGGATGGGAGTGTCAAGGATTAAAGTGTGATGTTGTCGCTGGCATTTGCGAAACGGCGCAGTAGAATTTCGTGGCTGTGCAGTACAATTGCACCGCACGCCGCGAGGCAAGGCATGCTGAGCGGATAATGAATGTCGTGCTTTCGCGAATCGTGGAATTCCCACGAATCATCTAAAAAAGAAACATCCAATAACCGTGGAGAAGCACAAACAACTCGTGCCCGGGACTCAAAACGACAATGGAATTATAGTCGCCGAAGGCGAGCTGCCACAACATTCCGATAACCCTCTGGCCTTTTTGGATGGTCGCCCGCTTCTTTCCAACCGCGGCATTCCCCTCGATTTGTCGCGCGTAAATCAACTTCGCGTGAACACCAGCGCGGTAGAGCGCCGAGCACGGAGCCACGTTGCGCGGAGGACCGTGAAAAAAGATTGGCAGGCGGCATGGCTGCTGCGTGCCATCACCTGCATGGACCTCACAACCCTATCGGGCGACGATACCGACGACCGAGTGC
>JBEEGK010000258.1:0-7075 GCA_041166845.1 Acidobacteriaceae bacterium | reverse complement strand
TGGCGAAAGCGACAGTGCCGAGGCTTCTGCGGTAATTCTGCAGGATGCCATGACACTGGTGGACCAGCATCTTCGCGCCTTACAGACCAAGCAGCACAAGGAAATTGCCAAGGCGATGCAACGTCCCATGGAGGCCGTACAGGCGGCGCTCGATTACATCCGCACCCTCGATCCGCGTCCTGGCTTGCGCTATAACAAAGGTCAGCCGCGGCTGATCGAGCCCGACGTTGCCTTTGTGAAACATGGCGACGAATGGCTGGTGGTCATGAATGATGAGGACGTTCCGCAATTGCGCCTGAATCCTTCTTACAAGCGCCTGATGTCACGTGACACCAGCGACAAAGACACGCGAAACTACGTGAAAGAACGCTACAAAAGTGCCATGCAGCTAATAAAAAATATCGAGCAGCGGAAGCAGACGATTGCCAAAGTCTGCTATACGATCGTCAATCGCCAGGAGGATTTCCTGGAAAAGGGAATTGACCAGCTCAAGCCGATGATGATCAAAGAAGTGGCAGAAGAAATCGGCGTGCATCCCTCGACTGTCAGTCGCGCGGTGGCGAACAAATATGCTCACACTCCGCAGGGCGTTTTCGAGCTCCGCTACTTCTTTAGTGAAAGCGTGAACGGACCCGAGGGTGGCAACACTTCGCTGCTAATACTCAAGCGAAGAGTCAAAAAATTAATAGAGGACGAAGATCCCGGCAGGCCATTGACGGATGAACAGATTACGCGCATTCTGCAATCACAGGGCATCAAAGTAACTCGTCGCACAGTAGCTAAATATAGGGAGGACATGCGTATCCCGAGCACACATCAACGCCGGGTCAAGAATTCGCATCTGACATAAGACGTTATCGTTAATGAGACGGTTGTTCCGTAGCTGCCCACTCAAGGGACCAGAACTTTCAGGAGCGCGCTCATGAATGTGGAATATACCGGAAGGCACTGCGAAATCACTCCCGCCATCCGCAAAGAAGTAGAAACCGGCCTCACCAAAATCCGCAAAATTCTAAAAGATAAGTTTGAAACCAAGGTCGTGCTGGCGATTGAGAAGCGCCGCCATAAGGCCGAGATAACCATCAGCCCACGCAATGGTCCGCTGGTGGCGTTAGCCCAGGCCGGAGACATGACGGCCGCCATCGGTGAAGCCATCGAGCATTTAGAAAAACAAGCGGTAAAGTACAAGACCCGATGGCGGACAAAAACCCGCCATAACCACAAGAGTCCCAGCGCGAAAAAGTGGAACGGCGAAGCCTCGCAGGATGGTCTTCAATCCTCTGTCGGCCTAGTCGAGAACACGACTTTCAGTCTGGTCGTGCATAAATTTCCAGCAGTAGCGAAGTCCACGGAAGTCCACCTGGTCCGGTCGGAAGAAGCGGTTGCGATGCGTCCAATGACCCTGGAAGAGGCGATCAAAGAGGCACATTTCAAAGATCGCGATGTGTTCGTCTTCCGCGATCCCAAAGGGAAAGTGATGATCCTGCACCGCACGCGCGACGGAAAGATGGAGTTAATAGAAGCACCATAAACCGCGGTTTAACTCTCTCGATGCACAGTCTCGGGCGAGAATGCCGGTGTGCATACCGCGATGTACTCCGCACCGCCTTCGCTTGGCGTGGAATACTTTACCCATTCTCCACGATGTGCAATCACGGCTTGACCTTCGCGCACGTCAAACGCCCCATCAGCATGCTGCACCCGCACCAGCCCTTTCAACACGATGGTGAACTCGTCAAATTCGGGAGTTTGTCCCGGCTCCTCCCACCCTTCTGGACTGTGCATGTGCGCGACGCTGGCAATGGATGTGCCGGAATTCACACGTCCAATAAACTCGTCTATTAATTTTGGCTTGTTTCCCGCTGATCGGATGCGGGTGGGTTTATTTATTAACGTTGGCATTCAGGTTAGTTCTCCACGGTGGCGAGAGGATATCAGGGTCTCGGGTGCGCCACCATCCAATTGGCCGTAACATGGGACCTTGAAGCCGAAATGATGCGTTCGTCATCTACTACTAAACATTTCTTTTGATGGAGAGAATCATGTCGTCCCCACCCAGATCGAGCGTGCTCGACCCAACCACCCAGGCCTTTCCACACCTTACTGAAGCACAAATCGCTCGACTGCGCTCGGTCGGGAAGATACGGAAAGTTGAGCCGGGCGAGATTTTATTTGAGCCCGATGCCACTAACGTTCCTTTTTTCGTTCTGCTGACGGGGTCTATGGATATTGTGCAGCCGAATCTAGACGGCGAGCGTTTCATAGTGACCCACGGTCCGGGGCAGTTTACGGGCGAGATCACCATGATTTCGGGGCAGCGCTCTCTGGCGCGTGGAAGAGTCAGCAAAGCTGGTGAGTTCCTACAGATTAGCGCGAACGACCTGCGAGGCATCGTCGCCAGGGACGTCGAATTAAGTGACATTTTCATGCGGGCGTTCATTCTCCGGCGCATAGCCCTGATCACTGGCGGCTACGGCAACGTCATTTTGATGGGATCGCGTCACTGCGCTAACACTTTGCGCATCCGAGAATTTCTCACCCGCAACACATACCCGTACAATTATGTGGACTTAGATACTGACAAAACATCACAGGAATTGCTCGACCGTTTCGAGGTTAAGACCGGTGAAATCCCCGTGGTCATCTGCAACGGCACCACTGTGTTACGCAATCCCTCCCCGCAAAAGATAGCGGATTGCCTTGGCTTCAACGCCAGTATTGATCAGACTCAGGTCCGCGATTTGATTATTGTCGGCGCGGGACCCTCCGGACTCGCTGCGGCGGTTTACGCGGCATCCGAAGGACTCGATGCTCTTGTTATCGAAACCGAAGCGCCCGGTGGACAAGCGGGATCAAGCTCGAAAATAGAAAATTACCTGGGATTTCCCACCGGCGTCTCTGGACAGGAATTAACGGCGCGCGCGTTCACGCAAGCACAAAAATTCGGAGCCAAGATGATGGTGGCCCACAGTGTCGTGCGGCTGAACTGCGATCGTCGTCCCTATGAGGTGGTATTGGACGATGGTCACGTGTTGGCTGCGCGGGCCATCGTGATTTCAACCGGTGCTCAGTACAACAAGCCTCCCCTAGAGAACCTGCAAAAATTCGAGGGACAGGGAGTCTATTACGGCGCTACCTTTATGGAGGCGCAACTATGTGAAAACGAAGACGTGATCGTAGTGGGCGGAGGGAACTCAGCCGGCCAGGCTGCGATTTTTCTCGCGCAGACGGCCCGCAAGGTTCACATGCTGGTTCGATCGGAGGGATTGTCGGACACGATGTCCCGCTATTTGATCCAGCGGATTACCCAAAATCCGGGGATCGAAATGCATTACAAAACCGAGATCGTAGGCCTGGAAGGCAGCATGCATCTGGAACGGGTCACTTGGCTTGACAAGACCACCGGAGAGAAATCTGTTCATCCGATAGAACACGTTTTTATCATGGCGGGCGCGTCTCCGCGCACCGAATGGCTGGAGGGCTGCGTCGCAATGGACAACAAAGGCTTCATTCTTACTGGACGTGATCTCGAGGCGGCCAACGGTAGCGCAGCGCCAGCAAGTTGGAAGTTGCAACGCTCTCCCGAGATGTTGGAGACCAGCCTTCCCGGAGTCTTCGCGGTTGGAGACGTTCGTTCAGGAAATGTGAAGCGCGTAGCGTCAGCGGTGGGAGAAGGCGCGATCTCGATTCATCTTGTCCATCGCGCTCTCGCGGAGCCATAGCAGAAGTAACGGACGCGGATACCTTTGGGCGGTCCCGCGCCCCGTATTGGATTGTGACATGTGCAAGCGTTATTTGGCTCCCTGGTAGCCTTGCTCATAGCCTGCGGCGAAGGCTTTCTGATTAGCGCTTGTGCTCCACCGGCCGCTGCTGATGTGTGGGGTTTCGCCAGACGTTGCCGCTAGTCCCCCCAGATACAAGCCGTCGCGAAATGGGCCGCTGGTGTTTCGCGTTGTTTGAGGTGCAGGTAGACCGGTTGCCGCGGCATTTCTTGGAATGCTCATGCCCGCTCCGAATGAAACGGCCACTGCCAGTAAACTCGCCACGAATCTCATAAAGTCCTCCAGTTGGTATGTCCGAATGGGGGAGAAGCGCCTCTTTCAGCGTTGTCTATAATCCCTATTTCCCAAGCGGTTTAATTGATTAGAGCCTCGAGAGGCCAGTCTCGAAGTAAGGAGTGTGTTAATTCGGCGTTAAGTGTTTTTGAGGCGGGGAGTTTTTAGATTTCCCCAACTGCATCTTGCTACGCAGGTATTGAAGAGGATTGTGCTACAAATTTGTATCCCAAGCCCGCCACCGTGAGTATGAGAGTCGGATTTTTAGGGTCTGCTTCAAGTTTCTGCCGCAGACTGAAGATGTGAACATCCACAGTGCGCGTCTGCGTGCCTTGACCATATCCCCAGACATCTTTAAGAATGACGTCGCGAGACAGCGTTGCGCCGCGGTGTTCGAGTAAATAGCGCAGCAATTGGAATTCACGCGCCGATAACGAGATGGTTTCTCCTGCTCGGGAAACCGTGGTACCGCGAAGATCAATGCGAAGATCACCGAACTGCTGCACCTCATCGGCGATTGCACGGCTCGGCGTCCGGCGGAGCAAAACCTCCAGCCTTGTGGTTAGTTCCAACATCTCGAACGGCTTTAAAAGGTAGTCGTCGGCTCCAATTTTTAAACCGAGAACTTTGTCCACGAGTTGGTCGCGAGCAGTCAGCATCAAAATAGGCATGTTCCGACCGGCCTTGCGGATGTCGCGGCATACGTCGAATCCATTTTTCCTGGGGAGCATGACATCGAGCACGATTAGATCGAAGTCACCTTCGAGTGCCTGGCGAAATCCGGCCTCGCCGTCCCCGGTGGACTGCACACGATAACCGTCGCTTTGCAGGCGATCAGTGAGGGTAGTTCGCAAGTCCGGCTCGTCTTCGATCAGCAGAATGCTTTCATTCATGACATATGCACTAAGACGCTTCTAGTCAGCGTGAGGTCGCTTCCGTTTTATTGATCGGTTCGATTACATTTTTCTTGTCAGTTGCAGGTAAGTGCAATACGAATGTGCTGACCTTGCCAGGCGTGCTGCTAGCCGTGATGCGGCCTCCCATAGCTTCGATCAGGCTTTTCGCGAGAGAAAGTCCCAATCCTGTGCCATGAATATTCGAAGCGGCCACCGATGGACTCCGGTAGAAGGGATCGAAGATATTTCCCATCTCCGACCCGCTGATTCCAATGCCGTGGTCCGCAACTTCCAAATTCACTCTCAGTTTCTCTCCTTCTTTTGTGCTCCAGGCCTTTAGCCCAACCCACTTGTCATCTCCTCCGTACTTGATTGCATTTGTTAGCAGATTTTGCACACATCGTGTGAGAGCAACGAAATCTCCGTTAACCGTCGGTAGGTCGGTGTCGATCTCGCGCTCGATATGTACGGAGTCCGCACCGGAATTCTCCAGCGCCGCAGTTATCACTTCGTTAAGATCAATCGGAGACAAAACATATCGCGGAGAGGTTTGTCGGGTAGAAGCAAAAAGAAGTACTTGTTCGACAAGTTCCACTAGCTGCGTTGACTGGCGATGGATCATGCCGCCGTAACTCGCGATATGCGCCTGATTTTTGACAATCCCATCCTTAATATTCTCCGCTGCGGAACGAATCACAGTCAGAGGTGTTCTCAACTCATGGGTAACGCCCGTGACGAAGTCCATTTGCAGCTGCGCCAGACGTCGGGCACGGTGAGTCGTGAGAATAAGCGCGATCGCACTGCCTGCTAGCACCAGCAGGGTGCCGAAGCTTAAAGCCAGGTTGCGGTGCCGCAACTTCGCGACCGCCGCATCGAAAGAGCCATTGGACGCCACCTCCAACGCCCAATCGCGATCTTCTGCGGTGTCATGAAATGCAAAGAAGCGAACAGGCTGCGGCCATCCCAACCCAGAACGATCAGGCACTGCATCAGGCCGATAGAGGCCAAGCTCCAGGTCCAGAGGGCCTGGATGCGTGGGGTTTGACCATAGCGGCAATGTCCCCGTCAATTGCTCAGGCGTAATTTCGTCGGAAGGGTCGGACGAATAGATCGTCCTGGGGTACGCTTTCGTGCCTCCCACGATGTTCGTTTCCAGCTCAAGCCCGGAAAATTCCTGCTTGATGAGATCTGGCATTAGTTTTTCCTCGAGCTCTTCTGGAGAAAGCTCGATAATCAACCAGAGAATTCGAGCGCGACTCTCCAACTGGGCGGCTTGCCAGTCTACGAGAGGGTAAACCAGCGCCGGAATATTCTGGTGGATTGCCCAAAGCATTTGATATTCCGGGTTGCCTCCCGGCCCGAGTAGTCCTTGGATGGCGTGCCCTTCGGCTTGATCAGAAAGGTCCTCCGACACACGGTCGAGTGAGAGCTGTAAACCCCTAAAGTTGGCCGGCCAAGGTGCGGACACAAACCTCTCAGCCGACGGATCAAGTTGCGTCAGAGTCGCATGCGAGACGTTGCCATCCTGCTGGTAAATGTAAACCGTCTTGACCAGGTTCGGACGAAACGCTGTTTGCTTCCAACGCTGCCATCGTCGGGAGAATTGCTTACCGTCTACCTGGGGATGTGATTCAAGAGTGGGATAAAACGTCAGGCAAACGTTGCCTAATTCGCGGGTCAGGGCCTGGCGAAACGCCCGCATGGATGCCTGCAAATCATTCTGCATCTTGACGCTGACGGCCTGGCTGATTGTGCTGCTCCAGCGATATTGCAAAATGCCGAGAAAAATCAGAACCAAAGCCAACGCGATCACCGCGATAGTTGACAAGATTCCTTCTCTTTTAAGCTCGCGCATATTGGCAGGTCTCAATAAATCGCTGAAGAGGACGATTTCAATTCATGTGGAAGCATCCATTATGATAACGAAAGTCAAATTATGATAAAAAACTCGAATAATCCACATCGCCCGCAATCTCAGACTATCTTTTTTCTAGCGGTCTTGGCCGCTTTAACGGTCATATGTCCATTTTCATCCCTTCAAGCTCAGGTTGCGTCGAATAACGCCACCGCGGGCAAGCACTTTGATCGGGTCTTGATCGTTGTTCTTGAAAATCAAAACTACGC
>JBEEGK010000257.1:0-5258 GCA_041166845.1 Acidobacteriaceae bacterium | reverse complement strand
CTCTGCTTCTCATTTCGACGATGACACTGCCTACGCCTCCGTCAGTCGTTTCCGCGTGCACGACCTTCATCCTTATATCTACCGGACTCACGATGGCGGCAAAAACTGGCAACTGATTAACGCCGGCCTTCCCGACAACGCTCCCGCTGACACGGTGCGCGAGGACCCAGCGGAAAAGAACCTCGTATTTGCCGGAACCGAAAACGGCGTCTCAGTCTCTTTCGACGCCGGAGATCACTGGCAAACGCTGCAGCTAAATTTGCCCCACACCTCTGCCCGGGATCTCTGGATTCACGATGACGACCTGATTGTCGCAACACACGGCAGATCGTTCTGGATCCTCGACGACATCTCACCCCTGCGCCAGCTCACAAAATCTGCTTCTGATGCGAGTCCATTCCTTTATCAGCCCGAGGTTGCATTTCGTGTCAGACGCGACACCAATACGGACACTCCCATTCCGCCAGACGAGCCCTCCGCAGAAAATCCTCCAGATGGGGCAATCCTCGACTACTACCTGGCGAAGCCGCCTTCCAGCCCTGTAGTTCTCGAAATCATGATGGGCCAAAATCAACTGATTCGACGCTACTCCAGCGCCGATCAACCAGAGATCTCACAAGACGCGCTCGCCAAGCAATTGATTCCGCTCTACTGGATTCGTCCGTTCAAAAGTTTGCCGAATGGTGCCGGCATGCATCGCTGGGTGTGGGACCTGCATTTGCCCCCGCCGACGGTGACGAAGCATGAATATCCAATTTCCGCAGTTCCAGGCGACACCCAGCGGTCCCCCATGGGCCCGCTGGCTCTTCCGGGAAAGTACACTGTGCGCCTGACCGTGGAGGGACAAACCTACTCAGCGCCCTTAGAAGTAAAAATGGACCCGCGGGTAAAAGCTACGCCGGAAGCACTCCAACATCAGTTCGCTCAGCAGATGCATTTGAGCGAAATGTTAAGTCGCAGCTCGGAAGCCGTAATGCAGGCGCATTCCGTCCAAAGCCAACTCCAAAAGCTGTCTTTACAAAAACAAAAGGGTGCACCTTCGAAAGAGCTGGATGCCGTTATCCACAGCATCACCAATCTGCTGGAAAAGGCAGCCGACGGAAATGCCGCCGAACCCCGGCGCGCGCTCGAAACCCTCAACAACGACATCGGAACCCTGTACGGCCTTCTCGGCGCAGCGGATGCTCCGCCTACAAAGGCTATCTTGCAGGCCATCGCTGCAGCCGACACCGACCTCGCGGCTGACATGAAGCAATGGGAGCAATTCAAAAGCGCCGAGTTGCCCGAGCTCAATCGCAAGCTTCGAGCGGCAAAGTTGTCCGAAATCCAGCTCGATTCCAGTCTGCTTCCTGACAATGGAGGAATGGATATAAACGAGGATTAGCCCACCACTCGGTGCTGGCTAAAAAATCAGCCATCCGCATTGACCGGCGCGGGGTTTAGACCTACCATTCCCGCAAATGGCCGCCTCTCCCACAATCGTTGGCCAGGTACTCGGCCACTACCGCATCCTGGAACAGATTGGCCAAGGGGGGATGGGCGTCGTTTATCGGGCGCACGACGAGCAGCTTGATCGCGAAGTAGCCATCAAAGTCCTTCCCTCGAATGTAATGGATGCGACGGCCCGCAAGCGATTTCGCAAAGAGGCGCTTGCCGTTGCAAAACTCAATCATCCGAACGTTGCCACCATTCACGACTTCGGAACTCAGGGTTCCACAGATTTCCTGGTAACCGAATACATCCACGGACTCACTCTGGATGCAAAACTCGCCGCAGGCCCGCTACCAGAGAAAGAGCTCTTGCGCCTGGGAGCGCAGTTAGCGGATGGACTCGAAGCCGCCCATCAGAATGGAATCGTTCATTGCGATCTCAAGCCCGGTAATCTGCGAGTGACGCCCTCCGGCCAGCTGAAGATTCTCGACTTCGGCCTGGCGCGACTCTTCAACCCGTCCACTGAGCCGGTGGTCCCCGAGACGGTTAGCAATTCGAATGTTTTCAGAGGCACTGTGCCTTACATGTCGCCCGAGCAATTACGCGGAGACTGCCTCGATAAACGATGCGACATTTGGGCTTCGGGCGCGGTCCTCTACGAAATGGCTACCGGACGCTCCCCTTTCACCGAAAAACTCACGCCGCGATTGGTAGATTCGATTCTGCATGACACGCCGCCAGCTCCCCGCGCCATCAATTCACGAATTTCGCCGCAGCTTGAACAGATTGTTTTAAAAGCGCTGGATAAAGACCCCGACCGCAGATACCAATCTTCAAGAGAGCTTGGTGTTGATCTGAATCGGCTCATTGCAGCGTCAGATTCCAGCCTGCTGGTTAGCGAGTCAGCACGGCAGCGTCGTCTCGATGCGACAGCGTCCAGATCGTTTTTCTCCCGTGCGGCACACAGTTGGAAAGTGCAGCTTCTTTTAGCCGTCGTGTTTTTGTTTGGCATTTGGATTGGGTTTCACAATCGCAACAGAATTCTTCCAGGCGCCAACTTTCCCCGGCAAAGACTGCTAGCCGTTCTGCCCTTCACTTCCATCGCCAAAGATGCGGAAACTACAGCTTTGGGAGCGGGAATGAGCGAGACGCTGACCGCGAAGTTGTCCCAACTCAGCAATACAAATGCTCTTCAGTTGGTTTCAACCCGTGAAATGGAATCCCAGCACATATCCACCGCCGATGAGGCGCGACGTGAGTTCGGCGTTGACCTTGTGCTGGAGGGCAGCCTGCAACACTTTGGAGACATGGTGCGAATCAACTGCATTCTCGTGGATCCCCGAACGCACCGGCAGTTGCGGGCGACCACGATAACGGCGGCCGCCAACGATATCTTTGGACTCGAAGACCGTGTAGTGGACGAAGCCATTGACATCCTCAGATTCGAGGTCGAACCGGAACAACGGCGCAGGATGCAGGAACGGTACGGAATTTCACCCGCTGCCTACGAACACTATTTACGGGGGCGTGGATATCTGGAGGAGTATCAGAAGACTGAAAACATACAGAGCGCGATCACGGAATTCAAAAAAGCAATCGAGTTTGAGCCCACTTACGGCCAAGCATATGCCGCCCTGGGAGCAACTTACTGGCGCGCTTCCGAACAACGCAATAGCGCCGGTGAGAGTCTGGCGATGGCGACGGCGAGTTGCCAGAAAGCGCTGAAAGTTGCACCCGGCTTGCCCGAAGCCAATGTTTGCCTCGGAAATGTGTTTAACAGCACCGGGAAATATGATGAAGGGCTCCGGCAGTTCCAGCTCGCTACTTCCCAGGAGCCGAACAGCGAAGATGCATTTCGCGGGCTTGCGAATTCTTACGAAATGCTCGGAAAGCTGAGTGAAGCGGAGGCCGTCTTCCGCAAGCTCATTGCCCTCCGTCCTAATTATTGGGCTGTCTATAACTGGCTGGGAACTTTTTATTACCGGCACGCACGTTACAACGAGGCCGTCGAAATGTTCGGAGAAGTTATCGAGCTGGCGCCGGACAACTTTCGCGGCCACTCCAACCTGGGAGGCATGTATATCGCGCTGGGACGCTACCAGGATGCAATTTCGGAACTGAAGCGTTCCATCGAAATACGGCCTACAACCGAGGCATATACGAATCTGGGCTCCGTCTACTTTTCGCTGAAAGATTTTCCTCAGTCAGCCGAAACCTTTCAAAACGGCTTGAAACTTGATGAAGCCGACTGGCTATCATGGGGAAACCTCGCGGACGCACTGTACTGGACACCAAACCGGCGGACTGAGTCTGTACCGGCGTATGAGCGTGCCATCACGCTAGGAAAATCCAAACTTAAGCTGACGCCTAAAGATGGAACACTGCTGGCATACATCGCTGACTATCAGGCAATGCTGAACCAAAAGAACGAAGCCACCAGGAGTATTACGACGGCTCTGGAACTGTCTCCATCTGACGCGGAAGTGAAGTTCAGGGCCGCTATTGTCTACGCGCACGTTGGAAGTGCGGAAGAGATGCTTTCCGCGTTAGAGAAGGCGGTGGCGGCAGGCTATTCGCTGTCCACCATCAGAGACACGCCCGACTTCGACTATCTGAGGCAGGACGCGCGCTTTCAAAAAGCGATTCGCAAACCCTGATCCAAAATCGCGCCTGGGACTCAACCTAGTTCTTGATGCTCAGGCCGGGATCGTCGTAGGGATCCTTGGCGTCCTTACATTTCTTTCCCGCCAGCTGAATCTCATACCGATAAATCTTTCCGGCTGGTACTTTCGGGGATGCCGTTTGGACCCCGTCGTCGTATTTATCATTGTCGAATGGCGTGCCGTCTACACCGGCTGGGAAATAAACGGTGTACTTATTGCCGTCGAGCGATGTCCACTTCACTGTGTCTGCAAGCCGCCGTACATTTGCCAGCGGATATGTGACCTTGCAGTCAGTTGGTTTTTGCGGATCCAGATAGACACCGATTTCCAGATCTTGCTTCTGTAGCTTCCCATCCTCGACGTTGATGGCTCGATGTTGGTTGCAGGACACCGTCGTCAACAAAATCCAAAGAACTACCCCCCCCCGGAGCATTGATGATTGAATTCTCATAGCTACCTCCCCCTACGGAGGCGGAGCATTGCAGAAAGAAATACGCCTGTCAAGCGACTTATTTCGAGCTTTTTGCAACTTTACTAAGCGACCAAAATAGCGACGCGATTTTTTACAAATCCGTGACTTCCAGCGGACAACGCAGACACGCCCCTCACCCTATTCTTGCCTCGCATGTCAGGACTCATCTGACGTTGAGACATTCAAATAGGAGAAGCGCCATGTCGCGTAATTTACGTTCCCTCGTCTTCTCCGCGATCGTCATTTTAATGTCGCTCGCGGTCCACAATTCTGCTTCAGCGCAATACAAGGTAACTAGACTCGTTGCCAACCAGCCGGATCGCGCCCCGAACACCGATCCGAACCTGGTAAACGCCTGGGGGCTTGCCCGTGGACCCAGCAGCCCGTTTTGGGTGAGCGACGAAGGCACGGGGCTTTCCACGCTTTACGATTTCCAGGGCCATCCCCAGCAACTGGTGGTTGCGATCCCTTCAGCATCAGGCAGCGGTCAAGGCTCGCCTACTGGAATTGTTTTCAACGGATCCACCAACTTCGTTGTATCTAGAGATGGCGCGTCCGGGCCTGCTATTTTCCTCTTTGCGACCCTGGACGGAACCATCAGCGGTTGGAACCCGGGCGTGGATCTATTCCACGCTGTTAAAGCGTCCGACCAATCCTCTTCGGGCGTCGTCTATACCGGGCTCGCAATCGCC
>JBEEGK010000256.1:0-3807 GCA_041166845.1 Acidobacteriaceae bacterium | reverse complement strand
GGGCGAGCGATCATCAAAGGGACAACCGACACAGGGGTGGCGCGCAGCCTCTACGCCCGCTACGTGGGAAGCTAGGTTTTAGTACGGCCCAATAATTCCCGCAATCTGCCGCGACTTCGGCCTCTGGTTTTTCTTGTTAACTTCCTGAATCACATCGAGGTATTTCAGTCCTGAGCCAGTGTTGAACAATACGACCTCGTCGCCCGCCAAGAAAAAACCGTTGCTTCGAAGTTTGCGATAAGCGGCGAGCGATGCTGCCCCTTCCGGAGCTGCAAAAATTCCCTCCACTCGTGCCCACTGCCTAAAGGCGTCCATGATTTCTTCGTCCGTAACGGACAAGGCTGTACCGTGACTTGCCTTCAATATCTCGAGTATCAGGTAGTCGCCGTAAGGTTTTGGCACGCGTAATCCGGATGCCAGTGTCTCCGCATTCAACCAGAATTCGACCGTCTGCTTCCCTTCATCCCACGCTTTAACAATAGGTGCGCATCCGGCTGCTTGCGCGGCGACCACCTTGGGACGTTCCGCACCGATCCATCCCAGATCTTCCATCTCGTCGAAAGCCTTCCACATGCCAATGAGTCCAACGCCGCCTCCCGCGGGATAAATGATGCCTTTCGGCAGGCGCCATCCCAATTGTTCGGCGGTTTCGTATCCCATCGTCTTCTTGCCTTCCACCCGGAATGGTTCCTTCAAGGTGGAAACGTCAAACCAGCCTTCACCTTCTTTTTTCTCAGCGACCATCCGCGCGCAATCGCTTATAAGACCGTCCACCAGCGTGACGTGCGCGCCATAACTTTCGCACTCCACGCGATTCGCAAGCGGGACATCCTTTGGCATAAAGATGTGAGCCTCGATCCCCGCCGCAGCGCAGTATGCTGCCAACGCGCTGCCTGCATTTCCGGCCGAAGGTGTTGCCAGTTTCTTGAGTCCATATGCCTTCGCCATTGTCACTGCGGCGGACATGCCTCGCGCTTTAAATGAGCCGGTGGGATTCAGTCCCTCTTCTTTGATGTATACGTTCGGAAATTCACGGCTGTGCAACAGCGGGGTAAATCCTTCTCCGAGCGACACCGGATCGGCATCAGGGAGCACCTCAACGTATCTCCACATGGTCGCCGCTCGTCCCAGCAACGAAGCTGGCTTGAAGTTGACTAGCTTCTTGAAGTCATAGCGGACGAACAGAATTCCGCCGTCTTTCGGACAAACAGTCGCGGGGCGTTCAGCGTTCAGCGATGCCCCGCAGCGTGTGCATTCAAGATGAGAAATCGGCGCCATGGAAATCAGCTTGGAATACGACTCAGCATTGCGTTGGCCTTGCGAAACCAGGGCCTCTCACGACGGCATAAATATCCGGGCATGGATCGCTTCTTCGCCAGAATCTGTTGTGCCCAAAAGCGGGCCTCGGCATTTCTCCCCTGGCCGATTAAGAAAGAAGCGTAGTTGTAATAAGTCTCGGAACTGGTCGAAATTTTCGTGACTTCCTTGAATAAATTGTCGGCTCTTTCTGCCGCGCCCGTCTTTGCGTAGGCATGGGCAAGCAAGCCAGCGGCGCGGTGGAAATCGTATGTAGCATCCAGCGAAACCGCGCGCTCGAGATCGGGCAATGCGGCCGCAAAATCTTCCAGGTAGATCTCCGCCATTCCCCGGCGGTAAAAAGGATCAATCGAATCGGTACGGGACGAGATCGCTTTGTCGTAGCACTGACGCGCCCGTTCGAAGTTCCCTTCCTCGAAGTAAAGGTCTGCCAGTTCTTCGTAATTGCCCGCAGAAGAATTGTCAACGACAGCGGCCTCCAATTCACGGATCCGCTTACGCCTCGGAAACATTTTGAAGGACTGGCGCGCCAGTCCGGCATCCGGGATAACTTCGACTGCAATGTAGACCAACGCCCCGAGCCATCCACCGATCAGGATGATCCACAGCCAAAAAGCGTCCGGACGGCGGCGGATGAAATGGATGATGGCGAAGGCCTGAAGCAGAATGCCCCACCATGAAAACGCAAATGCCAGCAAGTATCCCATGCCTCGAAAGCGCACTATAACACGCAGCTAAAATGTTAAGCTTCAAGTAGTGAGCCACCGCCTACGACTTCTCGCCATTGATATTGATGGCACCCTGCTGACTCCTGATTTTCAGATTTCTGCTGCCGATCTGGCAGCGGTCCGCCGTGCCCATTCGGAGGGCGTAGAGATCATCCTGGCTACCGGACGCCGCCATACATTTGCGCTTCCGATTGCCAAGCAACTGGGATTCGATCTGTCGCTTATCAGTTCCAACGGCGCGATCACACGTTCGCTTTCCGGCGAAACTTTTCATCGCGATATGCTGCCTTTGGAAACATGCCGCAAAGTTTGCGCGGCCATGAGAGAGTTTCGGGGCAACACAGTTCTGACTTTTGACACCGAACAGAAGGGCGCGATCGTCCTCGAGCACATGGGGGAATTAACCGTCAGCATTCGCCGCTGGCTGGAGAAGAACATCGCTTACATAAACTTTGTCGTTCCGATCGAGGATGCGCTGACGACGGACGATCCAGTGCAGGCAATGTTCTGTGGTTCCATGCAGTGCATGCGCCAGGCGCTGGAAGTGTTGGAGACCGCCGAACTGCGCGACCTGATCACGATTTCACGGACTGAATATCCGCATCGCGATCTTTCCATGATTGACGTAATCAACCAGGGATGCTCGAAAGGACATGCGCTTGCGCGCTGGGCACAACATCGCAACATTTCGCCGTCTGAGATCATGGCCATCGGCGATAACTATAATGATGTCGAAATGCTGGTTTTCGCCGGCATGCCATTTATCATGGGAAACGCCTGCGAGGAACTACGCGGAAAGGGCTGGCCGGTAACCTGTGCGAACGATCAAAATGGAGTCGCCGCCGCGATCGAAACCGTACTGGGTGTGCGCGAACCGGAGTTAGCTGAAGTTAACGAAGCGGTGCAGGCTGATGCCATTTAAGAAGTGACTTTTACGCTATGCGGGATTTGAGCAAGATCGCTTTAAAGGACCGAGAGGGGCGATTTCGTTTGGAAGCCGCTCTCTTTGCAATCGTCTTTTTAGCAACTGCACAGATAGCGAAGGCCTCCGATTTGGCGATTCTGCACAATGGATTCTCAATCCGCCACGAGCGCCGCGAGATAATTGGGACGGTCACTCGTCTTTACCTTAGCCAAGAAGACAGCAGTTACGTAGACATCGCCAGCAGTCAGATAGCAAGCATCGAGAAAGATTTAACGCCGGTAGTCGTCCTCCCAGTTCCGGCGCCACCGGCGAATCCTCTGTTCGCGACTCCTCCTAAGCCGCAGACGCTGAATGATGTCATCAACGCCGCCGGGGAGCGCAATCACGTTGATCTCGATTTGCTGAATAGCGTGATCCACGCCGAGAGCGGATTCAACGTACACGCGGTTTCTCCGAAAGGCGCGCGCGGATTAATGCAGTTGATGCCGCAGACCGCATCGCATCTGGGTGTAACGAACGTATTCGATCCCGAGGCCAATGTTGACGGTGGAGCGCGCTATCTTCGCGAGCTATTGGAGAAATATAACTTCGATATCGTCAAGGCACTCGCTGCGTACAACGCCGGACCACACCGGGTGCAGCAGTATCACGGAGTGCCTCCGTACTATGAGACGCAATCCTACGTAGCAAAAATTGTGCGCGAATATAACCGCAAGAAACTGGCGCAGCGAAAAGTCGCGGCGGCAGCAAAAGTTTCAGCCAGAGCGACATCTCGCGACAACGTGAAGCAGGCCGCTGTTCCCGCCATACAAGAACAGCAACTCTCCCCACGGGCCA
>JBEEGK010000255.1:0-6798 GCA_041166845.1 Acidobacteriaceae bacterium | reverse complement strand
AACCGACAGTGATAAATTTTCGCTTGGCGACATCCTTGAGAATCTCGTGAAGGTCGAAAAATTTATCCAGCCAGATGTAAGTAGTGAAATGCAAAGACACGTAAAAGAACGCAAACAAGCCGAACATGCGGCGGAAACGAATTAGCCACGGCTGTCGTAGCAACTGTCGCAAGGGCGTAATCGAAAGCGTGACCAGAAGGAAAATCAGGGTCCAGTCGCCGGTGGAATGGGTGATGACCTCGATGGGGTTCGCGCCCAGAGCATTTTGATAGCCTCTCCACGCTAACCGCGCGGCGGGAAGCAGACACGAGATAAAGACGACGACCTTGAGCCAGCGGATGAGCATCAGAGGTCAGAAGTTTTTCTTCAAGTCCATTCCACTGTAGAGGCTTGCCACCTGATCGTACCCGTTAAACATCAGCGTGGGGCGTTTGAGGAATTCTCCCAGACGGCGTTCTTTTGCCTGGCTCCAGCGTGGATGGTCAACGCCAGGATTCACATTGGAATAAAAACCATACTCGCTGGGCGCCGATTTATTCCATGTATTGACGGGCTGACTGTCGGTGAAGCGAATACGGACGATGGCCTTCGCGCTCTTGAAACCATACTTCCACGGGATGACGATTCGCAGCGGAGCTCCATTTTGATTGGGCAGCGCTTCTCCATACATTCCAAAACAGAGAAAAGCGAGAGGATGCATGGCTTCATCCATCCGCAAGCCTTCAACGTATGGCCAATCCAGAACTCTCTGCCGCTGGCCAGGCATCTGTGAAGGATCGTTTAAAGTGGTGAATTCGACAAACTTAGCCTTAGGAAGCGGGTCTGCGCGCTTGAGGAGTTCGCTCAGCGAGAAACCAACCCACGGAACGACAATAGACCAGCCCTCAACGCAGCGATGGCGGTAAATACGCTCCTCGGGGGCGGCTATCTTCACAATGGCGTCCACATCCAAGACCTGTTTCTTTTTGACGAGGCCGTCTATGGTCACAGTCCACGGACGCGTTTTGAAATTCTTGGCCAATCCAGCAGGCTCATATTTGTCAGTTGAGAACTCGTAGTAGTTGTTGTAATTCGAAACGTCCTTGAACGGCGTGATCTTTTCACTGGTGGAAAAGGCGCTCTTCTGTACACCGGCAATTTTGGTGTCTGCGTGCGCGACCGTGCCGGGGAAAGTCAATTCACCCAGAGCAACCGTGGCACCGGCGGCTGCCACTCCAGCGAGAAACTCTCGCCTGTTCAAAAGAACGTTTTTGGGAGTGATTTCCGAAGATGGAATATCACAGCTTTGTTTGATCAGCAATGGTAGCTCCTGTAATGAAGTACGTTTCCCGGCGAGATGTGGATTTTCACGGAAAAGTGTTACCCCCTGTATAGGACGCAAATGGAGAAGAAAAGTTGCACAAGACTGCTTAGATCATGGTGTTTGGTTCGTGACTTCGTCCCAATGTCATCCTCAAGACGGGCCGAGCCTCGTGGTAACGCGGTGGCGACAACGAGGGATTCCCCTGCGTTGGGGCTCGACGGCGGATGAACAGGTTCTTCGCTGCGCTCAGAATGACAAACGACAGTAAGGTTAACTCGATGCTGAATGCCGCTTGGCTTTCGTGCCATCGGTGCTGTGAAGAACGTATTTCACTTTGCGCACCAATGCCTGGAGGCTGAATGGTTTTTGCAGGAAAGCCGCGCCCGTTTCCAGTACGCCTTCGTGAAGAATGGCATCTTCCGTGTATCCGGAAAGGTAGAGAATTTTTGTGTCGGGATCGGAGGCGCAAATGTGTTTCGACAATTCCCGTCCACTCATGCCGGGCATGACAACGTCCGTGATCAAGAGATCAATCGTACCCTCGTGAGAGGACACGATGCGCAGCGCCGCTTCGCCATTTTCGGCTTCCAGTACTTTATAGCCTTTGCCTGTGAGCGTTTCGCTGACCAATTGTCGGACGGACTCTTCATCTTCCACCAGCAAAACAGTCTCTGTACCACCGCTAGAGGCTCCGGTATCGCGGGTTGGGCCATGCGGATCGGCGGCATCATCTACGCGAGGCAGATAGATTTTGAATGCTGTCCCGCGTCCCACTTCGCTCTCTGCGAACACGTAGCCGCCGCTCTGCTTGATGATTCCATAAACTGTGGAGAGGCCAAGCCCTGTGCCCTTTCCTTTTTCCTTGGTCGTGAAGAACGGCTCGAAGATGCGGGACTGGGTTTCTCTGTCCATGCCCAGGCCGGTGTCGGTCACCGAAAGCATCACGTAAGGGCCAGGACGTATATAGCTGAACTGACGGCGTAGATCGTCATCCAATTTAACGTTCGCGGTTTGAATGATGATCTTGCCTCCGCGTGGCATGGCATCTTTGGAATTCACCACCAGGTTCATGATGACCTGTTCAATCTGGCCGGAATCAGCCCGCGTGCGCGCCAGATCGGTGGCCAAGCGGGTGCTGAGTTCGATGTCCTCGCCGATGAGCGGACGGAGCAGACGATCCATTTCGGCGACGATTCTGTTTACATCAACGACCTTCAGTTCGAGCATTTGCTTGCGGCTGAAGGCCAGCAATTGCCGGGTCAGGCTGCTGGCGCGATCGGCGGCCTGCTGAATCGCTTCTATCTTGGGATAGAGTGGGGCTGTGCGCGCCGTTTGCTCCATTAAAACCTCGGTATAACCGCTGATCACCATCAGAAGATTGTTGAAGTCATGCGCGACGCCTCCTGCGAGGCGGCCCACTGCTTCCATCTTCTGGGCCTGACGGAACTGTTCCTCTAAAACATGTCTTTCAGTGACATCTTCGGCTATGACTTCTAGAACTTCATCACTGTTTTCCTGATTGGTAACGATCCGTCCACTCAATCGGACCGTAATGGCTTTGCCGTCTTTTCGCTTCCAGCACACCTCCACGCTGTCCAGCCGCATGCCATGGCTGAATTCACGCATCAGTCGTGCATATTCTCCGGACTCGAAAAAGACATCCCGTTTCGGATCGAGGCTTAGTAACTCCTGAGCTGAGTCGTAGCCCAGCATCGTGATGAGGGCGGGATTGACATCCAAAAATTTGCCTTCAAGGTTGGAGCGATAGATTCCGTAAACTGCGCTCTGGATCAGGGAGCGGTAGCGTCCCTCAGATCGTCGCAACGCTTCTTCACTTCGTTTCTGTTCAATAGCGCCCGCAAGCTGATGCGACACGAAGGTGAGAATGTCGCGATCATGCTCGCGAAACCGTACTGACTTTGTGTAGCTCTGGAGCACCAGGACACCGAACGTAACCTTGCCGTTTTTTAGCGGCACTCCCAGCCAGTCCAGCGAAGGCGCGCCTATCAATTCCACCTCTCCACGCTTTACCAAATCATCGAAAACCTCCGAGCAGCAAAGCAGAGGTTCACCAGTCCGCAAAACATATTCAGTTAAGCCGCGACCCAGGTTCTTCGCAACCGGAGGCGGATCTATTTCGTCCACGAAATACGGAAAACTCAGCAACTGGGTCACAGGATCGAAGACCGCGATATAGAAGTTGCGGCCGTAGGTCAGCTCGCCAATGATGCCGTGGATGGCCTCGTAGAACTGCTGTAGATCTCCAGCAGAACTAGTCTTTTCAGCGATGCGGTAGAGGGCTGAGCTCAGGGCTTCGGCGCGTTTTTGTTCTGAGATATCAAGGTACAGAACGTATGTGCCCACCTGCTTAGCCCCGATCATAATTGGGGATGCAGATAGAAAAACGTCAATAAGGGTACCGTCTTTGCGCTGTCGCTTCGTCGAAAGGGAGAGCTTTTGACCGCTGGAAACGGTTTTCGAAAGCCACTGAGTTTCCTCGCTCAGGTCCTCGGGCGCGATCAGCTTGTCAATCTCTTTTCCTACAACCTCAGCGGGACTGTATCCAAATGTGCGGGTAAATTCACCATTGACTCGCACAGTGCGATGCTGGGGATCCAGAATGGCGAGTGCTTCCTGACCGCACTCGATTAAACATTCGAGATAGGGGTTTTGGAGGGATGTGTCTTCTGAAGCAATCCCTGAGGGTTCCTCTGTAACAGTCCAAAAAGTATGAGAAATAGAGGGGATGCCGCGCTTGAGCGCGTGCTTGAGAGCCTCGGCACGAAAAAGATCGGCTGACTTCGCCGACCGGGTGATCTTGTCACCCATCTAACCCCTCCCGAATCAATCCAGAGCTTAATCAGGATGGTAGATGCTCGTGCTGCCCCTCGAAAGTTACCGAGGTAATTGTGGAATTGAAGTGCGACTAGATTAATCCGGCCAGAGTTTCGCAGAGGCGGTCAATGACTTCTTGCTGTTCTTTGGTGCGAGTGAGGAATTCGAAGCCGTGCCGCAATCCCTGCCGATAGCGGACGAGCGCGCGAAGTTTCAATGGATTCTCCGCGCGCGGAAGGACGAGTTCCAGTGATACCACTTCTCCCGGTTCGAGCTCACCAGTAACGGTTCCTCCGATGCCGTCTTTTCCGATCTCGATCGAACGGCCCCAATAAGACAGCGTCGTTCCGGTCCGAAAAACCTGCACAGACATACGCGCGTCAAGGCGATACCGAGGAAAGCGTCGCTTAGCGTGTGGACTCGTTTGAAAAGCGCTCTGTTCCATGAGTTTTTGTTTCTGGGACGCTCGGTTACCGGCAAATCTGTAAGGCGTGAACGCAAGATCATACGTGAGCGCAAGAAAATTTGTCACAAATCGTCCACCGGGTAGTTTCCGGGCGCACCAATGGAGATAACGGCGACTTCTTCGGTGATGGCATCCGCGCATGGTAGTTCGGCAAGGCGTGCGAACAAATTACCCTTTCGTTAGGCCCGCCACATTCCAGCTGGCCGTTAACTGTCGGTTCTTACAGTACTTCTGACTTGGCAACAGAAGTGCAATACACATAGCAACCTGGAATTTATATCCCTGTCCCTAACAGACGAGGTGAACTTGTGAGTAAAGAGTACGTAGATTGGAAGCATCTTTCCGAAGCGGCAAGCGTGGAGCAGGATCCGCGCCGGTTGATGGAATTAGTAGAGCGACTGAATGAGGTTTTGGAAGCAGAGGAAAAGCTCGCCAGAGAAAACCAATTTTCACCGAAGTCTTTCCACTCCTAATTGAAGTCTGCGGCTGCCGCGTGCAGCGTCGCCAAAAATCATAGACAATAGCGGTTGGGTGAAGGTCCTTGCGATGTGTCACCTGCTTTGAATCGTTCAACGCAATAACATCATCCTTACCACTATCACTTGGAGGAAATTATGGCGCACGAACTACCCCCCCTGCCGTATGACTACGCAGCTCTTGAACCAGTCATTGACACGGCGACCATGAAGTTGCATCACGACATGCATCATGCAGCCTACGTAAAGAATCTCAACGCAGCTCTGGAGAAATATCCGCAACTGGCTTCGAAAAGCGCCGAGGATTTAATTCGCGATCTGAATTCGATTCCCGAAGACATTCGCGGTGCCGTCCGCAACAACGGCGGCGGACACGTGAACCACAGCATGTTCTGGAAAATCATGAAGCCGAAAGGCGGAGGCGATCCCAGCGGTCCGGTTGGCGAAGCGATCACTAAAGCATTTGGAAATTTCAAAGACTTCCAAACTAAATTTAACGAAGCTGGCGTAAAACAGTTTGGTAGCGGATGGGTGTGGCTGGCGGGCAAGACCGGCGGCGACGTGCAAATCATGAGTACGCCAAACCAAGACAACCCGATGACGCAAGGTTTGTTTCCAATCCTCGGCAATGATGTCTGGGAACACGCCTATTATTTGAAATACAACAATCGCCGGCCGGAATACCTCGCGGCCTGGTGGGGTGTTGTGAATTGGGAAGAGGTCAATAAGCGCTTCGAGTCTTTCAAATCGGGGAAGCGCGAACCGGCACTGGCCAGCCGATAACATCACATCAAAATGTCATCCTGAGTTCCATATCCATCCCGACTGGGACGGGTATGGAGCAAAGGGTTTCTGCAGCGATCTTTCAATCATCCCCCCACTCCCGTAGCATCTGACTCCATCTAATATCTCTACTTGAAATGTCGTCAACGACTGATGTCCTCATCCTCGGTGCGGGAGTTTCAGGCCTCGCTGCTGGCATTGAACTGGCGAACGCGGGACTCAAAGTTTCCATTCTCGAAGCGCGTGATCGCGTCGGCGGGCGAATTTTCACGGAATACGATCCTGCCACGAAAGCTTCATTCGAAATGGGGGCCGAATTCGTTCATGGCCGAGCGCCAGAAATTCTGCAACCCCTCAAAAGAAACCACGTCCGTGTAACCGAATTTGGTGGCGACAACTGGTGCTTCTGCGATGGGAAACTGTGTCCGTGTGATTTCTTTAGCGACGTCGAAAAGATTCTCAAAAAAATGAGGCTTAGTCCACGCGACCAGTCCTTCCTGAGCTTCCTTCAACGGGAATTCCCGAAGCGCGATCCCAAGTTGGACGAAAATATATTGTGGGCGCGCCGCTATGTGACAGGATTCAATGCCGCCGATCCAGCCGATGTGAGCGTCAATTGGCTGGTCCAGCAACAGAACGCGGAAGAAAAGATTGGCGCCGATCGAGCTTTTTTCATCAACCGCGGCTACAACGCCCTAGTCGAAATCCTCATGGAACGTCTACAAAAGTTGAAGGTGCCGATTCATCTCAGTTGCGTCGCAAAGGACGTTCCCTGGAGCCAAGGCAGAGTTGAAGTAACCGGGAGCGCTAAACAACAGAACTTCAGATTTGAGGCCGCACGTGTGTTGACCACAGTTCCACTGGGAGTTCTGTTAGCGAATCACAGGGAAAAAGGGGCCATCCGCTTTGACCCGCCACTGCCGCCAGCGAAAACG
>JBEEGK010000254.1:0-4280 GCA_041166845.1 Acidobacteriaceae bacterium | reverse complement strand
CGAATGGCTTTCAGCACACCAGATTCCGTACAACGAACTTCAGGAACATCGCGCATCCTGGTAAGCGGCGCTTCCGGCCTTATTGGGACGGCTCTGCTTCCATCGCTTGCTGCGGCTGGATACCAAGTGTCGCGTCTGGTGCGAGGGTCGTCATCGTCAGCCGGAGATATTCGGTGGGATCCAACCCAGCCGCTGCAACCCGACAGAGTTTCGGGCTTTGACGCAGTAATTCATCTCGCGGGCGAATCGGTTGTAGGGCGCTGGAGCGCCGCTAAGAAAAAACAGATTCGCGACAGCCGGGTAATTGGAACACAACATCTGGCGGAGTCTATCGCCAACGCATCCAATCCACCGCGGCTCTTCATCTCGGCATCTGCGATCGGATATTACGGAAATCGCGGCGATGAGATCATGCTGGAAAATAACCCTTCGGGTGTTGGATTTCTTCCGCAAGTCTGCCGGGAATGGGAGGCGGCGTGTGATCCTGCCGCACGCGCCGGAATTCGCACGGCAAACATTCGCATCGGACTGGTGCTCAGTCCCGCAGGCGGTACGCTAAGGGCGTTGCTTCCCAATTTCCGCATGGGGTTGGGCGGACGAATGGGGACAGGCCGCCAGTGGTGGAGTTGGATTGATATCGAAGACATCGTCGGAGCCATTCATCACATCTTGAAAGAGACGCCGCAGGGACCGAATCATGTTGCCGTCAATCTGGTAGCTCCGAATCCGGTCACCAATGGCGAGTTCACGAAAACCCTCGCGAGGGTGCTCTCCCGACCCGCCCTCTTTACCGTGCCTAAATTCGCCTTGAAGATGGTATTGGGCGACGCCGCCGATGAACTGATATTTGCCAGCCAACGCGTCGAGCCTGCGCAATTATTGAAGAGCGGCTACGCTTTCAAACAGCCTGATCTGACAGGCTCGCTGGAGAGAATCCTGAAGCATTGAGCGCTAGCGATTCTGCGCTTGTGCCTTAGCGAATGCTTCTACCCGCTCACGAACACTCAAAACGTGCTTCGGCAAGTTGAGATGGCTGCCTTCTTCGAGGATCGGAATCAGCTTGTCGAATTCCGGACCGGAATGCGAGCCAGTAATAATCGTCCGAATAGGATGAAATAGTTCTTTTCCCTTTGCCCCAGTCTCGGCCTTCACTTCATTCACGATCTTCTTGAACTCATCGGGAGTGAGTTTTCCTTCCCGGGCCAGCTCATCCTCGAGAATCTTTACAGTAAAGCGAGCAAAGACGGCTTCGGTGTGCGGCCATCCAAGGACATCCGTGTTGTCCGGAGACGCCAGTGCCTTGGCCGCATCGTAGTTGAAGATTAGCGACGCACGTTCCGGCAGTTGATCGAGCCGATCCACCGACGGAAGAAGGAGTTCATTGATCTTCGCAAGCCACTCTTTTGGAAGTGCAGGCGAGTCTGCGCTCTCATCTGTCGTCATCGCCTTCGCGTAAAGTGGAAACGCCACTTCATTGATTCGCGCGGGATCCGCCTTCTTAATGTAATGGCGATTCAGCCAGTAAAGCTTCTCCATGTCGAACACCGCAGGTGAGGGAGTGACCCGCTCCAGCGAGAATTCCTTCTTTAACTCATCTATGGAAAACATCTCTCGTGTTCCGCCGGTGGGGGCCCATCCCAGAAGAGCGAGATAGTTCACGAGTGCTTCGGGCAGCACTCCCATATCCCGGAAGTTGGCGATGGAAGTTGCTCCATGACGCTTCGAGAGGCGCTCTCGATCGCTGCCCAAAATTGTGGAAAGATGTGCGAACTCTGGGACCTGCCATCCCAACGCTTCGTACAACGCAACCTGCTTCGGAGTATTCGAAAGGTGATCGTCTCCCCGTATAACGTGGGTGATCTTCATCAGCGCGTCGTCAATCACGACCACGTAGTTGTAAACCGGCATTCCGCTCGAACGCATGATGATCGGGTCGCTGACCACCTCGTTCGAGAACTCCACGTTGCCGTGCACAATGTCATGAAAACGAATGGGACGCTCAGGAATCTGCAATCGAATTGCGCAAGGCTCTCCGGCAGCTCGTCGCCTCTGAGCTTCTTGAGGATCGAGAATCCGGCACTTGCCGGAATAGATCGGCTGGCGGTGCTCAGCCTGGGCGCGCTCGCGTTCCTTCTGTAGATCTGCTTCGCTGCAAAAACAGAGGTATGCTTTGTGTTCACTGAGCAAGCGTTCGGCATGCTCGCGGTAAACGTCCAGACGCTCGGACTGCCGGTACGGAACGTAGGGGCCTCCGACGTCTGGGCCTTCATCCCAATCCAATCCAAGCCACTTGAGATCTGCGATCAGTTGATCTTCATACCGCGCTTCGCTGCGATCTACATCGGTGTCTTCAATCCGCATGACCATCACCCCGCCCTTTTGGCGGGCAAACAGCCAGTTGAAGAGGGCAGTGCGGGCGTTTCCTACGTGAAGTTGGCCAGTGGGAGATGGCGCGAAACGCACCCGAACGCTTGAATTAGTAGCCACGAAAAGATGTTAGCAGGAACTGTGGGCTTGCTTTAGAACAGCGATCAGGGGACCGATAATCACGCATCGTCCGAAGGCTTCTGCAACTCTCTCCACAGTTTGTCGAGGACCTCATTTCTCTGTTCTGTGCGCAGCTCGCGTTCCAGTTCTTCGAGCGCGACCGCGACCACGTGATAGTGGTGGAGGCCTGCGAGCCGCGGGTCAGAGGTCACTTCTAGCCACACACGATGCATGAGGTCCAAGTCTTGGTTGCGTAGCCGTGGCGTATGCGGTCCCAGGTAGTATTCACGCGAAACGCCGTTCGGCATCCGCACTTCCATCACCAGACGCGGCTTGGGATCCGGCAAGCGTTCCCATGCATCGCCGGTAAGCTTGGCCTGCTCATCTGGAGTCAGCTTGTTGGACAGTCCGCATACGATCCGGCTGGACTCCAAACGCTGCGCTGTAACAACGATGGATTCGAATACATCGGTCGCCGGAACTACCAAGAGTGAAATGGGACGCCCTTCTTTTTCCGCGGCGGCGACCGCCGCCGTGAACAACTCTTGTTCGTAGGAATCGAAGACCTGGCTGGCTTCGAACTTTGTATCCCCGAAGGAGTGCTCGCGATGATACATGCGTGACGTCATCACCACTACATCCTGGTGCGTGGTATCAGTCCTGCGCAGCACTTCACGCAGGTAATAGAGGTTCTTGGGGTCGCGCACCGCGACCAGAATATTCCCCGGGCGTACGCCGAGACTCTCGCTGGCCGGCTCGTCGTTACCGTAGACGCGGAACTGATCCACACTTTCCGGCTTGCCAGCACGCTCTCTTGTCACTCGGCGCTCGGAATAAGTAAACAGAGCAAAAAAGAAAAGGCTGAACGTGACCCCGCCGATGGTGGCCTCAACTTTGGTGAAGAAGTTCACCAGCGCGGTGATAAAAAGCACAGTGCCGATCAGGATCACGCCCAAGGGCAGTTCGCGGCCGTTGCCTAGAGGGATGTTCAGCGGTACTTTCCATTCGCGCTTGGCGGGCTCTGTATAGCGCAATACAAGCACCGCCAGCGCCATCATCGCAAAGCTCCACACCACGCCGAACGCGTACAGACCCGCAAGAGTAAATACGTTTCCACGCGTCACAATGATCGTGAACAACTGCATCCCGACTACCAGATTGATGATCCGGTAGCTTGTGCCAAAGCGTGCATGCGGTTTCTGAAACGCGGAGGTGAGAACGCCGTCTTCCGCCACTCGGTTCAACACTCCGTTCGCGCCCACGATCGACGTATTCTGCGCACCTGAAAGAATTAGCACGCCAACAAGCACAACGAATCCGTGGAAAATCAGCCGGGCCCATGCCGGCCCCCACAAGTGCATCGCGATTCCGCTGATCAGGTTGCCGAAATATTCCGGCCGTACCTGGTCGGGAATGATCATCACCGCAAAAAACGAGGTGAGCGCGGTAAATAAAAGGGCATAGATGCCGATGACCACAGCCGCTTTTTTTAGGTTTTTTAACTTGGGGTGCGCAATTTCGCGGTTCACCTGTGCCAGCGTCTCCTCGCCGCTCATTGCCAACACCGAGTGTCCGAAGCCTACAAACACAATGAATAGGGTTAGATGGCTGACCCATGTGTTCTTCAGACTGACCAGCCATCCAAGCGATTCTCTGTTGAGAATGATCCCAGCCTTTAACGGGTTCGGCGGGAGGGGAACCGGAGAATGCAGAATGGTGACCGTGCACCAGATGATCAGAATCACCGCCATCACGGTGGTGATCTGCATGATTTGCAGGGCTTTCCCGCTGGA